>CAYNDN010000219.1:0-8033 GCA_964395075.1 uncultured Lentimicrobiaceae bacterium
AAATCCAATAGCCAACGCCTTCGAACCGTTATGCAGAATCTGATTTACATGGCCGGTCGTATCGCTTACAACGCTCGCCGCTACTATTTGCGCATTTTTGAAGGCTACGGGTGGGCACTCGCCGTCATGGCAATGGCTTGCGGACCCGGTTAGATCCATCGTTCGAACCAGAAAGTACAATTGGAGACCTCTATTCAAACTCGCACGTACCGGGAGTAGCTCCCGGGGAGGCTGTAATGCGGCAAATTCCACCCATTTTATCTCTTCTGATGCCAAGTCCACTCCAGGCAGAACCTAAAGGGTTGACAGCCGACTGCCGTTGAGCGTCAACATCAGTTAAATTCGAAAAAAAATTAAAAGAAAGAAAGTATGTTAAAATCTTAATTCACGGATTCAGATTTTAATTTTTATTTGTTCGGTGTAACTTGCTCTTTCATCGCTGAATAAACAAAAAAATACTGTCCTAACAACCCCGACCACTACAGTTGTAACATATAAACACCCACTGGATCTGACAGTGTTGGGATTTGTGAGAAAATTGCCCTGTGTTCACCGTTTCCAAAGTTACTGACATTGACAGAAACCTGGAAAAGCACCGGGAATGCAGTCAGGTTTTTACATAACTAGCGTCATGTCAATACTCAAACATCGGGTAAAGTCGCTTTAATTTTATGCGTGCGTCTGCCGTGGTGAATTGCCAGTTTATTTTCTTTGACTGGCTGTTTCGGGCCGCCTCCCACGCGGTGGTCTCTCGCGCAACTTCTTGGCACTGTCCAAAAAAGTGTGTCTGGGCTCAGGTCTCCTTATGGATCTATTGAGTCGCATTTGGAAATAAAGTCTGGTCAAATTTAAAATTATAAATTGGAAATTGGTAGGTCGATTCTTCGGTGTCAATCGCCATTTTTCCTATTAATAACAATGCCGATTCAACCAACTTCCATGCTTTGGGATGTATATAAACTCAAAGCGGTCCCATAGCTACTTGGCTTGAACCGGTGGAAATGCCTCATATAATGCCCCCGGAGTATGCGTGTTCAGGTTGTCCATAACCAATGTTATCTTTTCAGCGGCCGTCCAGTTGTCGGATATCTGCCGCAGAAAATGAGCCAAACTTTTTTGGTACTCTGCTCGGTAACCGTAACCATCCGCTTTCCGGCTAAGAGATCGCTGGCCAAAAAGATCGAACACACCCCGCAGCGCCGGTATTCATAATCAAAGCGAGCCGGCTCGCCCGGCTTCATCGGCAGCGGGTAACGAGTTTCACCAATTAACTGTTTCGGAGACTCATCCATACAAACGTCAGGGCGTAGCGATCATAGGGGCGTTTCTATACCTTCAGTACTTGTTCCATCGCAGCAACAAATTCACTGTTCTGCTCCGGGGGAATGATCCACCCTATTTGTTTCCAGGGTTTGATTTCGTTTTTTTTAGAACCTGCCGCACCGTCTCGTGGGATAGTTCATCCACGTAGTCCAGCTCAACCATACGGTCTGCCAGCATGCGCAGGGGCCAGCGGGAAAACCCCTCTGGTGGTTCTGAGCAACTTGTCGCAATAATTCTGGCCTCCAGATCACCATCTACTTTCTTTTTATAGACTCAGTCTGATTTTTTCCCGTGCAGGGCATCCTCAAATCCATCCTCTACAAATTTCTTCTTCATGCGGTAGATCTTTCGATCGCTAGTACCAAGAACCCTGCTGATTTTCTCATTCGTGCTTTGATGAGGCTGATAGTCTCCCTGATCACAGTTCAGTAGAATAAGCGCGTTCAGCACTTTTTGCGATCGGTGAGATCCTTTGGCCTTAATCGCTTCCAGTTCTTCTCGTTAATATTGGGTTAGGGTGACTTTGTAGGTAATCATAGCAGTTTCTTTTGAGATACTACTTTTACCGACATATCATATTTTACATCGACATTAGGTTAAATCTGTCAGCTTTAGTCGGTAATAAACCTGATTATTGATTTAAATCCAACATATAAGGTTTTATTTGTTATCACATTCCTATAGGTTGGAATTTCATTGATCGTGAAGCATGTAATTTTGTAATTTGCTAGCTATAGACCTAATTCAAAGTTGCAAATCAGGGTTTCCGGGTCCGAAATGTTTTAACATAACAATCGGGTCAGTTTTTGAGTGATTTACTATTTTCACACCTTCTCTTGCAGCTTTTTCACTGATAAAATATTCGTCATAGGTTAACTGTCCAAATCTGATCAAGAAGGGTGTTTCTATATTCCAGATTCCCATTTTTCCGTGCCCCTGCATCATTATCATGCCGTATGCTGCGGGATCTTTTATAATTGCTGTAGCTCCCGGCAATACCGTCAGTTCCTTTGCACTGAAATCCTTTGATTTGTAACAGATCCATTTATCTATATACCCATCTTTTTTCGTCTGGTCAACAGGGTTAACAGTCAGTGGAGGCATGAAGCGGTTTTTCTGAATATTCGGATCTACATTCAAATCCCAATCCAGTATTTCTATCAGCCAGTCGTAATCACCCATACGATCTTCAGGTGTATCTTTCCATAGTAACTCTTCAGGTACAATTGAATCGCCGACAAGCGACTGGTACATAGAAAATACATCCGAGGCTTTTTGAGGCTCATAAGTGCAAAAGCTGCCGGGTGCATGCAGTACTCCCGGGGGCACATCCCAGCCTGTTCCCGGCTGAAGCCGGTGAGCCTGCGACAGGTTGGTTATTTTATTATCGCCTTTTGTAAAATTTTTCAGACATTCCATCAATTGATCTTTGGTCGTTCCCGGATTAATTCCAAAGAATGTATATGGAAAATCACCTCCATGATTATTCACCTGCGGCGGAAAATAATAAGCCTCCGGTTTTCCATTTTGATTTGTCAGTTTCGCGTGTTCATCGCGGTGATGTACATGATGAGGTAAAGCTCCTTTGTTATCAAAAAATTTGGAATACATCGGCCAGCTTTTGTATGTCTCCCATATTCTTTCACCCAGAAGTTCACTCTTCAGTTCTTCTACCGCATCTTTAAGTAAAACTGTTTCCTTGTCTCCTTTATGTTCAAAAACAATCTTGCTTAAACCTTCATCTTCGCCTGTTAGCGGTCCATTATCGGCCGGTGTTGTTGAGGCGAACCACCGTTCGTCTATTCCGCCCCTTTCACCACCAAGTGCATAATAATCATCAGGATGTAATTTAATTCTCCTTCCGGGAATACAAAATGACCGGGGTACCCAATTCGGAGCCAGTCTTACGATTCCTTTTCCCTGTTCAAGTGCTTTTTGTGCTAAGCTCATATCTTCTGTTATTTAGTTATAAATAATAAGTTTGATTGAAGTGTAAATTAAAAGCGGTGACAACTAAACAGATTGCACAATTATTTCCAGGTTATATGATTTTGTTTCACCGGGCTCGATAAAAATAAGAGTTTTATTTTTCCGTGCTGCCAATTGGCCAATCGGAGGATGTGTACATGGTTCCAAGGCCATTACATATTCATTCGCCCCCCAATGCTGCCAATTGGTTAACCAATTCAGTTGTTTTTTTTGGAATTTTAAATCAAGTTTTAGCCCAATTTTCTGATTCAAAACACTACATTCACATTGGCCGTTGGAATCGGAGTTAATATCGATAAATCCCACAGCTTCTCCGCTGCCCGAATGTTCATCCATCGGATTGCGGCAAATCTTATAATTATTGCCAACCTTAAAAATTTTACGGCTTTGATCATTCGGAACTTCCAAATCACCCTCCCATACAATTTCAGTGTCTTTATCGATTAACGGCCAGCCAAAATTACAGTGGTAAAGCAACATATGAGGGACCGGTTCATTTCCGGTATTTGTTATTTCATCCCGAATTTTTATAACCGGCGAACCTAATGTCGCAGAAATAGTCCTTTTCAACTCCAGGTGCGGGCCAAAAGTGGTTGATTGAATCATTTTACCTGTCAGTTTCATCGTCAAATCCCCGCTATTCAGGTCCGGCTGCATTACTGAAATCATTTGTGCCGGTGAATGACTAATACGATCATGCAATCCTCTTTCGCCGAATTCATCCTCCTCTGGACCTCCGACATGCGTAAGACCACATGTTGTGAGCAATCCGCCGCCAAATGAATGAAGCCATTTAGTACCATTAACCGCTGAAGGGTCTGGAGGTTTCACTCCCATATGGCTAATCCAGGCAAGGCTATATTTATTATAAAAGGCTTCTGCGATATCCATGCCTCTGTCGAGTACAACTTTAAACCGCAATCCACTGCCGGTATTAACCCAAGCGATTCTCACACCGCGTGCATTACCGTTATCAAGGACAGCCGTTTCAATACCGCCTAATTGTAAAAAATTAGATACTTTGCCCTTCCAGTGATCAGCCGGGAAATGCGAGTGGTCATCTTTTTCGTTTTCGGATTTCAAATGAATCGAACCTAATATAGTTTAGATGTTAATCAGTCTTCCTTCCAGTCTACCCCAGTATTTTTCCAGCTTTTGGAAGATGCCGATTCCAAGACAGCCTCACATACTTTTTGCGTCTCCTGTGCATCTTTAAAGGTTGGGTGGCAAACATTACCGCTTTCAAGGCTTTTAAGAAAATCAGCTACCTGATGGATAAATGAATGCTCATATCCGATTGAGAGTCCGGGTACCCACCATTTATCCATATAAGGCTGATCGCCATCTGTTACATGGATGGACCTCCAGCCTCTTACTTCCGAATCGTCGGTATGGTCAAAAAATTCAAGCCTGTTGAGGTCATGCAAATCCCAACGAATTGAAGCATGTTCTCCATTAATTTCAAATGTATATAACGCCTTATGGCCTCTGGCATATCTGGTTGCTTCGAATAAGCCCAGAGAACCATTATCAAAATGACAGTGAAAAATACAGGCATCATCAATTTCTACTTTTTCAACCTTCTTTGTTTCCTGATGGAGCCGCTCCTTTACAAACGTTTTTGCAACAGCAGATACATCTTTAATGCCACCATTAAGCCACATAGCAGTATCAATACAATGCGCAAGAAGGTCACCAGTCACTCCGGAACCCGCAACTGATTTGTCCATTCTCCAAAGCGCTTCGCCGCCCTGGGGCAATTCTGGATTAATTGTCCAGTCCTGCAGGAAGTTAGCCCTGTAGTGGAAAATTTTACCAAGTTTTCCCGAATCCACAATCTTCTTGGCAAGCGTAACTGCAGGCACTCTTCGATAATTATACCAAACAGTATTTGGAACCCCTGCTTTTTCGACTGCATTGACCATTTTCTCGCCTTCTTTAACATCCCGGGCCAATGGTTTTTCACAAAGTATTATTTTACCCGCTTCTGCAGCAGCTATAGCAATTTCCGCATGTGTGTTATTCGGGGTACAAACATCAACGGCATCAATGTCATCCCGTTCTATAACCTTTTCCCAATCGGTTTCGATTGATTCATAACCCCACTGATCAGCAAAGGCTTCTACCTTTTTCCTTGTCCGGCCACAAACAGTTTTTAATACCGGTTGATATTTATTTTCCGGGAAAAAATTTCCAACCTTTCTGTATCCATTTGTATGAGTACGCGCCATAAAACCATACCCGATCATACCAATTCTTAATTCTTTTTTATTACTCATATTTTTTAAAAAAAAATTTAAAATTACATTTAGTTATTCATTCTATTCATGCCAACCGTGTTTCTCACGGACTTCGATCATTGCTCCGAGAATGTCATTCCAGGTATTTCCGCTTAACATCACTTCGTTAGGGAACATACACCCATCCCAGCAGATATGTTTAAATGCTTTTGTTAATTCACCATTCTCGTCACGAAGCCAATATCCGGCATCATTGGCAATATCCAGCTTCCCCTCTGGATCATTTACCTGGCAATGCCTGCCGGTTTTGTCATGGCTACCGGAGCCATAAACTGTTCCATCATTTTGGGCTACATGAAAATCGATTGTCCATGGGCGAAGTGCTGCCGTCATTGTTTTCAAGCCCTCTTCAAGAGTTTTCCTCTCATCCCATTCAAAATCTTTGGGGAGAATCCTTTCATCAGGTTTATTATAGCCCAGCAGATAAAGGAGTGTATGTGCCATATCTGCCTGGAAACCAATATTATCCCGGTCAACAGCTTCAAGTGTATCAACCATTGTTTTCCAGCCTTGCATACCGCCCCAGCAAATTTCACCTTCAGCAGCTAAACTTTCCCCGTAATCTGCTGCAACATCACAAGCTTTTCGAAATGTTTCGGCAATTTGTTTTGTGCTTTCTTTAGGATTTTTTGCCCAGGTTGCCGGATTCGTTGCGGAATCAATACGAATAACACCATATTCGCGAATACCAAGTTCGTTCAATTTTTTACCAATTTCACAGGATTTCCGAACCTGAGTAATAAAATTTTCCTTCTCCTGCTTGCTACCCATAGCTGAACCTCCACCTATATCCGGCCAAACAGGCGCAACAAGGCTACCTATCTTTAAATTATAGGATGAGATTTTTTCCGCTAATAATTTAAGTTGGTCATCTGATATATCTATATCTATATGAGGATCATAGAGAAACAGGTCAATACCATCAAATTTGATCCCATTCACTTCAGCGTTTGCAGTTAATTCTATCATTCTATCCAGGCTTATTGACGGTTCTGAATCAGGGCCTTTACCGACCAGTCCCGGCCAGGCAGCATTGTGGAGTTTCGGATAAGTATTCATATAATTTTTATAGGTTTTTAAAAGTTTTAAAATCTCAATTTATAAACTTACATGTAGAAAGAGACTACCGAAAACGAAAATTACTCAATTTTAAAGCCTTACATTTTATTAAAAAAATTAAAAATAAAAACTAAATCGTGCTGCAATATCAATCTTTTATCGAACATACTGCTGCAACTGGTTAATAGCTTCTGAAATGTGATTGTAAACGCTTTGTTTGTTGATATTCATTACATTTGAAATTTCATCATTGGTCAATCCGTCATAAAATTTCAAATAAACAGCTTCTTTCTGCCGGTTGCTTAAAAAATTCAAAGCTTCAATAAGATTATTTTTTTTCTCCCGTTCTATTTCGAAATATACAAGTAACTCCTCAATATTAAATAATTCCTGAAAATTGTTCTCGATATAGTCTCTGTTACGTTCGTAGCGGTTTCGTTGTTTATGAAGATTTCTAAACATTATACGACGCATGGAACAAAAAAGGTAAGCTTTAACTGAGTGTGCTTTATTAATTGTATTCCGGTGAGACCATATAACTAAAAATAACTCCTGGATACTGTCTTTTATCAATTCATGATTTGCAGATATGCTGTAGCCATAACGAAATAGTCTATGATAGTAAAGACAATACAGATCTGAAAATGATTTTTCACAACCATTTCTGATTCCCGTCCATTTTTGATCTGTTTCACAATTTGTTCTATGATTCGGATTTTTGGATTGAATGGTTTCTACATACATCATATTAACTTTCAATTTTTCAGACATCGAATTGATTTATAAGCCCTAAATTTTGTTTTCAATCTCCAGCACATTCGAAAGGTATAAATCAAGCAATGAAGCAGTGCTATTTGAAAACATAATGAACATTTGTTCATTAATGAAATTGTGATTACTTTAAAATAAGAATATGTTATTAAATGTCAATTTATATGTGCATTTTTTTAATAAATTGTTTAGTATTTATTTCGAAACAACTTACTGACTACGTTTAGAGTGTGAAACATTGTTTAAATATTGCAGACACGACGTTTAGAATAGTGAACATATCGTTGCTATAATTTTGTCCTCTTTGAGTTTCACGCGATATCATTTCCGAATCAAAGAAAAAACGAACATATATCAATAAAAACATTTAATTTTAAAGCTGTGTCCAGAGACTACGATTCAATAGACATTCGCCTAATCAGTAAGGTTAGTTCCTTATATTACAATCAAAATAACAACCAACAGGAAATAGCCGACCGGCTAAATCTTTCCCGTCCCAAGGTATCCCGCCTGTTGAAACAAGCCCGAAAGCAGGGTGGTAATTCTGGACAAGCTGACCCCCCATTCCGGAGGAAACTGACCCCCTATGGG
>CAYNDN010000220.1:0-8027 GCA_964395075.1 uncultured Lentimicrobiaceae bacterium
GGTGGTGAAGCTAATGTTGCAGAAGCCACCGAAAGTAAAGCAGATGAAAATCCTGAAACCGAAGTAAAACCCGCAGAGGTAAAGCCAACGGAACCCGAAAAGAAACCTGCAGAACCAAAAAAATCAGAGCCCAAACAAGAAGCGGATACACAGCCAAACAAACCGGATTTAAATTCAGATAAAAAGAATCTGAATCCATCAGCATCTTCCATCAAAAAGAAACGTAAACCGTCAGATGATGACCACTCGCAGATGACCTTGTTTTAAACTGCTTCCATTATTTTATTCCCCGATTTCCCCCTTTCAATTTCTGATCGTATCGTAAAAGCCTTACTTTTACTGGTAAATTAAATCTACCGATTATGCGAATTGCTTTGTTAATCACTTTAATTTTATCAGGTTTAGCCCTTTCAGCACAAATGTTTTACAATGGTGTCGATCTTTCTTATGTGAACGAGCTGGAGGATTGTAATGTGGTGTATTACGAAAACGGGGAGGAAAAAGACCCCTACCAGATTTTTACTTCCCACAATGTGAATTTGGCCAGGTATCGCCTGTGGCATAATCCCGGCTGGACTGACTATTCAGTTTTTCAGGATGTGAAAAACGCCATTTCGCGGGCTAAAGCTTCCGGCATGGATGTATTGCTCGACTTTCATTATTCCGATACCTGGGCCGATCCGGGCAGGCAACTTAGGCCGGCTGCATGGAATGAAATCACAGATTTGGAGATTCTTGGCGATTCTGTTTATAACTACACTTTGAGCATACTTGAAAAACTGAAGGCCGAAAACCTTGTGCCGGAAATGGTACAGATTGGCAACGAAACCAATCCCAACATTTTACTGCTTGAAGGTGAAGAATTGTGGCCCTTAGACTGGCCCCGCAACATACACTTGTTCAACCGTGGGATTGATGCAGTAGATGATTTTAATGATGCACATAACGAAAATGTGTGGACGATGATCCACATTGCCCAGCCCGAAAATGGGAAGTGGTGGTTCGAGGATGCGGCGGCAAACGGGTTCACCCGATTTGACATTATTGGGCTGTCGTATTACCCGGCATGGTCAGAATATGGAATCAGAAAGACTGCTGAGGTTGTAGAGCAAATGGTGGATACCTACGGTAAAGATGTGATGATCGTGGAGACCGCCTATCCCTGGACTTTTGATAATAATGATGACGCCGGGAATATTCTCTTTACCGATGCACTGCTCAACACCCACAGTGATCAGCCCTCCCGGCAGGAGCAGTCCGATTTTATGAAAGAACTCACCTGGCTGTTGATGGAGGCCGGCGCCTCGGGCGTGATCTACTGGGAGCCGGCATGGGTTTCGAGTTCCTGTTCAACACAGTGGGGGCAGGGGTCGCACTGGGAAAATGCCACCCTGTTTGATTTTGAAAACAACCTGCACACCGGCGCATCTTATCTGGATTATGATTTCACCCAAATGCCTGAAAGCCTGCAAGGCCAGGAAGCTATTTTCAGGGTGGATGCTACTGGTGTTGATGCATCGAAAGGAATTTTTGTAACCGGAGATTTTACAGGTGAAGCCTGGCAGTTTATCCCGATGACAAATATTGGCAACAATATTTTCGAAACTTTTTACACCATTCCCGGCCGAAGCGAGGGTGCATACATTTTTCAGAATGATGATGATTGGGATGCCCAATGGCGTGAGCCGGTGCCTGAAGATTGTGCCCTTTGGTGGGATACCCACCGGGAATTTGTAGTCAAGGATGAACCCACAGAATTTGCGTTTATCTGGGGGAGCTGTACAAAAATTGGTGAAACGGGTTTTGAGAAGAAACCGGATTTTGAGATTTCAATTTCACCCAATCCGGCCAATAATGTCCTTCAAATTAAATCAGAAAAGCCAATAAAGCACTATCACATTTATGATGTTGGTGGTACTTTGGCTGGTGATTCCATCATATCCCCAGGTCTGAGTTTTCAAATTGATATCTCAAGCCTGCCAGCCAAACTTTATATTTTGGAATTAAACTTTGAAGAAAGTATGGCAGTGGTTTGGAAATTTTTGAAAAGGTGAGAAGCAAACCTAACTGGTCTTCAAGACCTTTTAGTTTTAAAAATTCCCTCGAATACCATCCAGCAAATATTCGCGCACTCGAAATCATCATTGGAATTATTGCCGCTGTGTATGAAATTGCTACTTTTTCTTATCGCAGGAAATATCTTAATCACTTATTATGTTTAGTATATTTGCAAATAATAAACACAACACCAAATGCCTGTTTCGAGAATTAAAAGTAAAGAGAAAGAACAATGGGTGAAGCCAACCAAGTTGGAGGAGGCCGAATTTTTGGACGCTATAAGCGAAGCTGAAAAAGGACCGTTTAAAACTGTGAAGGAATCTGTCGAAAACTTTGAAAATTGGCTGGAGAAGCGAGAAAAGAAGTAAGGGTATCCGTAAAGTTTGATTTGGATATAATCGCAGTTTTCGAATATGGAGAAGAAATATTCGGATATGCAGCAGCAAGCACTTTTGTTTACGAAATCTTCGACAGGATAAGCAAACTTGATGAGCAGTATTTTTTACACCCGGAATGTCGGCACCTGCCTACAAAAAATCACCGTTACAGAAATATTATCCTGGCATCCTACCTTATCATTTATCGGGTAAACAAAGATTCAGTTGAAGTATTAAGGATTCTACATGGCCGCTCAAGCATAAGAAAGATTAAGTCTGTTAGAAGTGTAAAAATTCCAACCGAGAAAAAACAATAAGTTTTCCTCCTAAACCCCTATCTTTACCCATTCAAAATCCTCAATCTATGATACTTGCTGCAGATTTCTTTTCTTTTACGGATGCCATCCCCTGGGTAGTTGCACTTTTGGGTGTGGTGGTTGCCCTTTATTTTAGTGCGAAAAACCTGAAACTTGCCCGTGAAAAAAATCAACGCGAAATCCGGAAACATGAGAAAGATGAAATCTTAAAAAATTTTCCCAACACAAGTCATGAGGATATAGCAGCATTCATGGCCAACAATACTGCAATAATCGAATCGGAATTAAAAAAAGGAAACCACGAGGTGTTATCCAATCCTTTGCTTACAATAGAATCATTAGAGGAGCTAAATGGTAAAATAGATGAGGAAAACACCCCCGGCACATTTTACAAAATTCTTATCAATGCCTTAGCTGAGAAGTTTGAAGAGCAAAAATTAAGGTCTTATAAGAAAAAAGTGATCACCTGGCTTACTGAAAAGGGAATGCTTAAGAATGATAAGGCTACCATCAGGTTTCTTCTGGGTTTTGAACTTTATCCCAACGATCCCGAACATCAAAAAGAGGAAATAGAAGCTATGAAGTTTTTGCGAAAGAAAGATTTCAAGAAATGGAGGGAATTACTGGCCTTAGCAACACAGGAACGGGAAGATGACGATGATCGCTGGGTGAATGCGCTTTATTTTTTCAAAATGCTGAATTAAGTTTTTCAGCTTAACTTTGTGAAAAATAACGGAGGTACAGATGACCAATAACATCAATATTTTCTTTGGATTTAAAAATGATTTCCTGGTGGATACGGCACTTTCCGGAGACAATCTTAAGCGTTTTGTCAACCAGGCCGAACCACTCAAAGTATTGGCCTTGAGCCTTCAAATGAAACGTAATTGCGGGATCATTGGTGGTTTCGGAACCGGGAAGAGTTCGTTTCTGCGTAAGCTTGAACATGACCTCATTCAGCAGGGCAATTTTGCCAAATACCTCCAGGTAAATCTTCCTATTGACGATTACAACCGCACACGGCTTGTGTTTCTGCGCACCGTATTGAGAAATTTGCTGGTCCTGATCCTGCAGAACGACAAGCTTAAATCAAAGTTCACCGATGAGCAATTGATTTCTGAAATCAACAGGTTGGAATTTTCCATCACCATCGAAAACCAGGAGAAAAATATCAAAAAGCTAAGTGGGGAAATCTCAGGGGGAACGCGTTTTAATTTTTTGAGTATGCTGATTCCTGCGGAATTAAAAGCCAGCCTGAAGGGTGAAACCGGGACCGAGGCATCCGAAAAGGGTGTGATTAATATTCCGGTACACAATGAAAATACCCTGCTCGACAGTATCTTCCTTTTGGCAGAAAAATTTGAAGAACCGGTTATTTTGCTTATCGATGAGTTCGACAAAATTGGCCGTAAAGAGTTGAGCTCTCCTCAGTGGGACAAACAATTACTGGAAGTTCTGGAACTTTCAAGGGAGATCATGAATACGGAAAAACTGCTTTTTGTGTTTTCGCTTCAGGAGGAACTTTATGGCAAACTGCAGGATGCCTGGCGGGGTGAAGGCGACAGCTCTTTGCTCGGACTGATCAACAGCTATGAAAAACTCAATGACTTCAATGAATCTTATGCATTTGAGATTATCGAGAAAGCCATTCAGTTTTCGGAATATCCCGGCGATATTGCAAGTCTTTTTGAAGATGGAATCATCCCAGCGGTTCATCGAAGAAGTTCCGGTAAAGTCAGGCTTTTTGTGCATGATAGCATCGAGTTGCTTCAGCAGGCATTTATCGATGGGAAAAAGCAGATTGAGAAATCAGTACTGAGAAAATTTCTGAAAAAGCGTTGGGACAACCTGAATGAGGAAGAATTCGAGCGGGATTTTTCGGCACTTTTCAATGACTAATTGGTAACTTTCCCCTCCAAATTCTGCGTTACATCCCGAGTTAGTAAATACAATAAACCCCTCTGAATTAGCCAATTTTGACCATAGACTTTTGTATGTGATTGACAAATAATAAATATCAGTAACCAGATAAATGCAATATCAAGCTTACCCAAAAAAGTATATGAAATTTCTTTTGCCAGGTTTTCTCTGAATACCCATTAACCAATTAACGATTAACCATTCCTCTCCTCTTTAAGATTTCGTTAAATCAACAGATGCAACCCATGTAAATATTAAAATAGTTGTAACTTTGACCGTTTAGAAAACCATCACATTATGAAAACTATCTACATCGTTCGCCATGCCAAGTCTTCATGGGATTTTCCCCACCTGAGCGATCATGAGCGCCCGTTGCTCGAAAAAGGCAAAAAACGTACACGGCTCATCAACGATTACCTGATCAAAAACAAAATATCGGTGGACCTGATTGTTTCGAGCCATGCTGTGCGTGCCTACGAAACCGCCAAAATTATTGCCAGAGCCATCAACTACCCGAAGGAAACCATCCGTATCGACCGCATGATCTATCATGCCAATGCCGACAGGCTGATCGACCAGTTTTTCGACATTTCCAATGAAGTGAATTCGGTGATGCTGGTGGGCCATAATCCCACCCTAACCAACTTTGCAAATCAGTTTCTGGAACAAAAAATTGAATGGCTGCCCACATCGGGAGTGGTTTGCGTGGAATTTGACACACATAAGTGGGAAGAAATATCCATGGCGAAATTTAAGCCCGTTTTTACTGTTTATCCAAAGATGCTTAAGCCAAAAAAGAAATAGCAAATGTCGAAAAAATATAAAGATTATATGGTTAACCGTGAGGTTAGCTGGCTGCATTTTAACGAACGCGTGCTGCAGGAAGCAAGGGATGAAACCACGCCATTGATTGAAAGACTCAAGTTTTTGGGCATATTTTCGAATAACCGGGATGAGTTTTTCAGGGTGCGTGTGGCTACGCATACGCGGATGCTGAATGTGGAAAACCTTGATTTTGATTTAAAAACATCACCGCGCGAAGTGTTGCAGGATATCCAGGAAATGGTGGCAGAACAGGAAAAAGTGTTTACCCGCACGTATGAGGAAATTGTGGATAAATTAGCCGATAAAAACCTCTTCATCATTCGTGAGGATGAACTTACCGAAAAGCAGGCCGAATTTGTTACAGAATATTTTCACAACGAAGTGCGAACCCTGCTCTTCCCTATCATGCTGGAAAACCTGGTGGATCCAACCAGCCTCGAGGATCGTACCATTTATCAGGCTGTGCATTTAACCTCCACCCATGAACCCGGAAAAGAAGAATTTGCCATTATCAAGGTGCCATCACCACCACTTTCCCGCTTTTTGATTTTACCTGAGGAAGATGGGAAAATATTCATCATGCTGCTGGATGATGTGATCAGGCATGGATTGCCTTATGTGTTTTCGCTTTTTGGTTATGATAAGTTTGATGTTTACACGATAAAGATCACCCGTGATGCCGAGCTGGATATTGATAACGATGTGCAGAAAAGCTTTCTCGAAATCATGTCGGAGAGCGTAAAGCAGCGCGAATGGGGAACACCGGTACGGTTTGTTTTCGATAGTTCCATACCTACACACTTTTTGCGTCGTATAAGGCAGAAGCTGATGCTTTCGGAGGATGATAAACAGCGGGGTGGTGGCCGCTACCATAATTTTAAAGATTTCATGGGTTTTCCAAAAGTAGGGCCAAAAAACCTGATCTACCCTCCATCACCGCCTTTGCCACATCCGGTGTTGCAGCCCAACCGCAGCATTTTTGAAATGGTCAGAAATAAAGATGTGATGCTGCATTATCCCTACCAGTCGTTTCATTATATTGTTGATTTACTGCGCGAAGCATCCATAGATCCGAATGTCAGATCCATCAAAATGACTTTTTACCGGGCTGCCAGCAATTCCAATGTGATGAATGCCCTGATGAATGCAGCACGCAATGGAAAATCTGTTACGGTTTTCCTGGAGTTGCAGGCACGCTTTGATGAGGAGGCCAATATTTTTTGGGCGGAACAACTGCAGCGTACAGGCGTTAAAATTCTACCTACCATTCCGGGGATGAAAGTTCACAGTAAACTGATTCTGATCCGGCGGAAAGAGAATATGCAAAATGTGTATTATGCCAATGTAAGTACCGGTAATTTCAACGAATCAACAGCCAAGGTCTATGCCGACGACAGCCTGCTAACGGCTAACCAGGATATAGCAACGGATGTGTACAAAGTTTTTCAGATGCTCGAAACCAGGTATTACATTCCGAAGTTCAAAGAAATCATTGTATCACCTTTCCACACCCGCGACTTTTTTATCAGCAAAATCAACCGGGAAATCAGGAATGCAAAAGATGGAAAAGAGGCATGGATTGTGATAAAATTGAATAGCCTGGTGGATAAAAAAATTGTGAGGAAATTATATGATGCAAGTCAGGCAGGCGTAAAAATCACGGTTATCGCCCGTGGAATTTGTATTCTGATTCCGGGTATTCCCGGTGTAAGCGATAATATTGAAGCCTTTAGCATCGTGGATAAATTCCTGGAGCACTCAAGGGTTTATGTATTTTGCAATGATGGCGAGAAGGAATTTTACATCGGCTCAGCCGATTGGATGCAACGCAATTTTGACCACCGCATAGAGGTTTCCATCCCCATCCATGGTAAGGATATCCAGGAAGAGTTGTGGACTATGCTCCAGATTCAGATGCGTGACAACTGTAAAACAAGATTGCTTGGGCGCGACAATGTGAATGAATACAGAGATACCGGAGCTAAAGAAAAAACCAGGTCGCAATTTGAGATTTACGATTATTTCAGGTTAAAAGAAGCGAAAAAATAATTTTGTTACTGTGTGTTTTTTGGTGGTTTTTAATTGCCTTGAAAAGAAAGAGGAACCACTGTGGTTCCTCTTTCAAATCAAATTTCATTTAACTATCTTTTTACTTACTGTTCAGGAAACATTTCAGCAAGCTAAAAATTCTTACCAAGATCCGCTATCAATCAGGTTACCCTGTTCATCATACATTTTCCACTGTCCTGATCCGGAAGCATCCCAGCTCATTTCGTAGAATTTGGTGCCTTGGATGTAATAAATCAGTTCGCCAGATCCATCGGTTCTAAATTCTCCATGGTACTTTAAATAACTGTCATCACCCTGGTAAAAATCCATATCTATTATCAGATCACCATCGCTATTGATTTCCCAGAAATATTCATAATAGTAATCTTCGATAGAACCTCCCTCAAAGTAAAAGGCATCAAAAAATATTTGGAACTACTGCAAATTTTGTGGAAGATCTTACAGAAAAACACACATAAAG
>CAYNDN010000221.1:0-8017 GCA_964395075.1 uncultured Lentimicrobiaceae bacterium
AAGTACCACCAGGACTATTACGACAAAACCGGCGGCACTCCTTACTGCCATTTCAAAAGGGAAATCTTTTAGATGTCAGATGTCAGATGTCAGATGTCAGATGTCAGATGTCAGATGTCAGAGATCAGATGTCAGAGATCAGATGTGTGATGTTTGATATGGTTTTAATATCACAGATCAAACAACAAACATCGGACATCTGATATTTATGCCAGATTGTTTAATCCCCGAATGCAGCTCCTGGTTTACTTCACCAGCTTCGAAATCTTTTTGAAAACATCAGTTCCTGAGAATCTCAATAATTCAAACAGGAGAGATTCGTAAGT
The DNA here is from genome assembly GCA_964395075.1 of uncultured Lentimicrobiaceae bacterium. Taxonomy (GTDB): domain Bacteria; phylum Bacteroidota; class Bacteroidia; order Bacteroidales; family 4484-276; genus SABY01. The sequence continues at coordinate 327 of CAYNDN010000221.1, forward strand.
TGTGATGGTGGCACCTTCGGCACGCATACGTCCGATAGCCATTGTCTTGTCATTGGGGCGGCGCGAACCCACACAATCCTCAACAACCACCGGGCGGAAGCCGTTTGCAAGCAAATCGATCACAGTTTGCAACACACACACATGACTTTCAATACCTGCCACGATCACCCATTTTGGGTTGGTTAAAGCCAGGTCTTCATAAAACCGGGGTTCATCGCAGCAACTGAATGCCTGCTTCTCAATGAACTCAATGCTGTGGAGCAAACCTTTTAAAGGCTCAATTGTAAAACCAAGTCCTCTGGTGTATTGCTCTGTTACCATGATTTTTATACCCAGTGCTTTCAATCCTTCAATCAGGATGCCGGTGTTTTTTGTTATTTGATCATGTCCGGTAATAAGCGGATATAGCCGTTCTTGCATATCAATGATCAATCCTATGGAATCTTCAGCTAAAATTCTCATGATTTATATGTTATTAGATTTTTGTCAAAGTTACAACTCAACTACTAATTCCCAAACACCAATCAATCCTTCTCAATCTTCTTCAACCTTTTCCTCATCCTTCCATAACCTAATTCCTCCTACTTCCACAATCTCAGCAAAATAACCTCCCCAAGTAGTAAACCAAGGGCCAGCAACAGGAATAATTTCCATAATCTTTTTCCGCTGTTAATCTCCTCAATTACGGTTGTTAGCGTCTGGTTTTGAGTAGGTTTAATTATCGAAAATCCCTCAAGACCGTTGTCAGCAATTTGTGTTTCAAGGTCTTTGGCATCAAAATTATTCAACTCTGATTCGGCGCGGTCATAGTTGTAAGCAACAGCAGTAACCAGGATCCCATCGTTTTGAATATCGTAAAATCCGGCTTCGCGGATCAGCGGACTGGCAAAAATATTCATCTGTGATCCAATGGTCCGGGTTTCGGGAATAATTTCAAATGGCTTGCTCTTGCTTTTTATTCTGACCACCCTGTCGCCTTCTAATGCATCATTTTTGGCCAGAATGGATTCTTCGCTTCCGGTGGTGTAATACAGTTTTGATGATGGTTTGCTAAGCAGTGCCATTTTGTAGAGCGTTGGTACAAAGATGGCATGACGTGGGAAATTGCTCCATTCATTGTTGAGTGCCGTTGAAAAGGTGTAGATCATGCCCTTGCCCACCGGTTCGCTACCGAGGAAAATATCACCGTCCTGAGTTTCCAGAAGTACTTCCATCAGCGACCTGGTTTGGCGACCAATGGTATAGTGCTGGAAAACAACGGGCAAATCGATGTTTTCGGGGATCGACTCAAATACATCATCGTACAGGGCGCTTTCAAGGTTTATTGTGCTTATCCTGGTTTGGAAAGTGTCTTTGACCATGGTGTAGGCTGTTTCCATATTCAGAAAAAATTCACGATAACCCGAAAGATCGGCCATTTCACCAGGGAAAACGGCCACATGTCCTCCAGCTTGGGCAAACCGTTTTAATTCCTGCGACAATCCTGATGAGATGATATTAATCCCGTTAAGGATAATCAGATTGTAGTTTCCAAAGGTTGTATAGTCCAGCTGATTGACATCGGCATTGCTAAAAATAACCAGCGAGTCACTGGCGAATAGTGAGTTCAGGTATGGGTTGTCATCTTCGGCGTTGATTGCCAACACTGGAATCTGGTTCAAAACCTCGTAAACAAAATAAAAGCTGTCATCGTAGGTAACGGGGTGATCAGAAATAATCAGTTCACCAAATTGCAGCCCGGCGGCATTATTTGAATAAGGCATGGTAATCTCGAGTGATTCACCTGCTTCAATATCAAAACTTGAGATGGCACGCTGCACATCATTAATTTTTAGCCGAACCGGTGTTTTTTCGTAGTCCTGCTCTGAGTCATTTACGATACGTATATGTAATTTTGCCAGTTGATTCACCCTGTAAACCGGCTCCCTGAACCACACGCTGTCGATGTAAATATTTCCCGTTTCACTGGTTGTGGCCGGGATGAGGAATGTATTGATGGTGGTATCCGGGATAATATTTGGGAGATCGGTGGTGCTTTGCTGAAAATCAGAAATTACGCAGGCGGTTTTTAAGCCTTTCACCTCGTTGTTCAGCAATTCAGCCTGCCTTTTGTATGCCTCCGAAATTTTGCGGGTTACCGGGGATAATTCAACTTCATTCAATAGCTCCAGGAAATCTTCACGGCTCACAAATCGTTGGTGGCGGCCTTCAAAATCGTTGGTGAGCAACTGGTACTGATCTGAAGTGCCATAGGCCATGGCTGTTTCACGAGCCAGTTTTAACGCTTGGTTGAGCAGTGGACCTTCGGTAGTTTCGGCTTCCATACTGAAGGAGTTATCAACATAAATGCTGATGGCATTTTCTGATGCCTGGCCTGATTGCTTTTCAGATACCGGGATAAACGGCTGTGCAAAAGCAATTACCAGCGCCGAAATAGCAAGTATCCGCATCAGCAAAACCAGGAGGTGCCTCAATTGCGACTGTTGACGGGTTTGCTGCTTAAGCTCCTCGATAAACTTTACGTTGGTAAAAAATACCTTGCGAAAGCGTCTGAAATTAAAAAGATGTATGATGATTGGAATAGCAATGGCAGCGAGACCAAACAGAAACATAGGATTTGCAAATTCCATAAAATATTGGGCTGATTAAAACTTTCCTGTTAAACGCAGGCAAATGTAAATATTATAACATTAAGAGATTTTAATTGCCTGCCATGTTAAAACATGATTTTTGAAAACAAAAACCCCGGACGCAATCCGGGGTTTCATAATATCATATTATTTAATTCTAATTTTCTCGCAGCACATAATCGTCGTATTCAAGTTCGAAGCGGAGCTTATGCTTTGATTCCTCCTGTGCCAGCGACTGGAAAATTTTTCTCAGGTCAGCGGTTGGTGCCTTTTCCGAAAGGTTTGTATACAGTTTAAAGGCATTTTTTTCGCGTTTCATGGCCAGGATCAGCGCTTCCTCATAGGTCATGTCGGGTTTTGGCTCGATGTCAACGAGGTAATCGCTCATTTTCAAATCCAGCACATCCTGTTGTTTCATTTCAAAACTTCCTTCTGTTTTGATTTTTGTCAGGCGCGCCTTATGGCCCATTTCTTCTTTGGCAAATTGGGTGAATACGTTTTTCATTTCCTCGTTTTTAGAATTGCCGGCCAGTTGGTTGTAAAAATCCACGGCTTCCTGCTCATTATTGATGGCAAAATCGAGAATTGAATCGATGGATGTAAAGTCTTTCATTTTGATCAGATTATATTTTTGTTATTGATTATTCAGCTTACAAATTTAATGAAATCTTTGTTGGGTTATTAGATTTTTTAAAACTCATGGCTAATTGTTAACTGGTTCGGTGAAAAAGAATTGTTCATATTTTGGGTACGTCAAAATAACCGAAAAAATGTTTTGTGAAATTGTTTTGATTAGTGTAATTTTGCAGCCCTTTTCGGGAAAAAGGAATTGAAGATGCTATTTTGGGCCTATAGCTCAGTTGGTTAGAGCACTTGACTCATAATCAAGTGGTCCCTGGTTCGAGTCCAGGTGGGCCCACAAACCGAAAGGCTACCGTGAATCAGGTAGCCTTTTCTATTTTTATTTAATCCATGAGCCCATGTTGCTACGTTTTTTTCATTAAGAAATTAAAACAGGTTTTATGTTGGAGCTACACATGATGATGTGGAAAGTCGAATCAAAAAACATAACGATCACGCTTATGGCAGTCACAGGTTTACTGCTGCTGCATCCGACTGGACACTATTTATTGAAATTCCGGCACAGGACTATGCCCATGCTATCAGGATTGAACGGAAAATAAAATCGATGAAAAGCAGCAAGTAAATCAAGAATTTATTAGTTTGTTGAAAAATAATGAAGCTAAATAAACCTCACCTGGCTGATCTCTTTGCCAAACTCGTGTAGTGATTTTTGGATTTTTTCTATAGTTTTTTTGCTGGGGTTGCGGGTTCCGTTAAGGTAGTGGCTTAGTTGCTTCCTGTTGATCCCGGTAACCCTGCCTAATCCTGCGAGAGAAAGTTTGTCGCTGTAAGATTCAAGGAACGAAGAAACATCATGCACGAACTCAAATTCCAGATTATCTGGGAATGGCTTTCCGGCTTCATGGTAATATGCTTTCATGTCGTCAAGGGCATGGTAGAAGTCGTCAACTGCTTCCTGAACAGTATTGCCCTGCCCCAACAAACCGAACGATATATCTTCGCGGTATTCTAAATTGATGTCATAGGTTCCGTCGTTACCTCTTTCGATTACTGCTGTTGCTTTCATATCCGAAATTTTTTAAGGGGCTATAGGTTAACCCCTGATTGTTTACGAATTGCGTTTACCGTACCCTTTTTAGCTTCCTGACTTTTGTGGTGGCTTGTTGTGAACGACCTGCCTGTTATCGGGCTATGCCAAACCGGATGGTGACCGCTAGTACTCACCAGGTAACAACCTGCTCTTTTAAGTTTCTTTTCTATCTCCGAATATTTCATTTTGTTACCTGATTAATGGCTGCAAAGATAGCCATATGGCTAACATTAGCAAAGCTATTTTAGTTTTTTTAAAAAAGTGGATCATCCCAATAATGCGTAATTTTGGCTTTGATCTGGCCGCCTTCTTTGACCAGGATCAACAGTAAATTGTTTGAGTAATAGTTTTCCCATGTAATCTGATGCACCGGGCTTTCTTGAAACAAAAAGGGGAAATGATTTACTCATTTCCCTTTTTTATTTATTTCCAGGATGGTTTAGGTTTAATCCTTTATACACCTTACAGATAAGAACTCGAATGGGAACCCCATCCCACGTTTAACGCGATCTTCATCCCAACCACAGTTATAGGACCACATGCCTTCTGTTGATGACCACCATATACCGTGCTCTCCAATCCAGAAAAAATCGTCAATGTTATCATAAACTCCACCGGGTAATGCTGAAAAACCATATTTATCTGTTCCGTTGTAATTTTCACCCCATCCGGAGGTCGCCTTTAGGTTTTTTCCAGCATCAAATCCCCTCCAGGATGTTCCATCCCAAATCGGATCACCAATTTCATATTCACTATCAGCAAACCCCAATAGAGTTTTCCATTCCTGATCGCTCGGTAGATGCCATCCCTCCGGACATGCATTTAATGCAGTTTCCCAATCATAAAGCCTGCCGTAGGTTTCACAATTTGAAGGATCGTTGTCATAACACCAATTATTTCCGGATTCGTGATTGAGGTTTTCTTTTAACCAGCATTGCGTTCCAATCTCAACTGTATTATAAACCCTACCGCCATAAGCTATCTCAGACACACCATCACAAGCGCCAACCTCATTTATTGTAATTGTCACCTTATCTGAACCCGTTCCATTGTCATTATCATAGGCTGTTGCCTTAAGGGTATGATTTCCTGTACTGTAATCATCTGTGTTTGTTGTGAAAGACCACGGACTTTAACTTATTGAACCAATTTCGGTATTATCAACATAAAACCTTACTTGTTCAATCGTACCATCCTCATCTAAAGCATTTACCGAGATGTTTACCTCTGCACCCTGATTAAATTCAGTGCCATCTGAGGGACTTGTAATTAAACAGGTTGATAGCTGATTGTTGGGATTTTCCTCGTTGTTATCCTCTTTGTCACAACACAAGATAGAATTTTGATAGTAAAGATGAATTTGTTGCAAATGATACGTATCTAAAGTTATTTTGATTTACATAAAATCTGCAAGGATTTTTTATTAGATCAATATTTTGTGATGATTCGAAAGCCACAGCATCACCGATAAGAATGATCAAAAATTCGTTTAATTCGTTCAATTCGATGATGATAAAGGATACGCTTGCGGATTCGAGGTCTTGTAAAAAATGCAAAACCCAGTGGCAATAAATTTTAATAATTTTGTGAATTAGAGCGTGTGGCAATATTTTTTGTGATTTTGAATAAACTATTTTAAAGGATTTATGAAGACATTGCTTTTAAAAGCTGAAACCCTCATCCTCGACTTCGGAGGCGTGATTTACGAAATCAGTCACCAAAAACAAAAGAAACACTTTGCCGGTTTGGGTATCCAAAATTTTGAAGAGCTTTATTCACAAGCCAAACAAAGCCCGCTGTTTGCTGACCTGGAACGTGGCCTGATATCAAATGAAGCATTTGTTTCGACAGTTAGTGGATTGCTCGGGCAAAGGTTCAGCGAGGAAGAAATCCACAGTGCCTGGAACAGCATCCTGGTTGGCTTCCCGGAGGAAAATGTAAAATTTCTTGAGGCACTCAAAGACCATTATCAGTTGTACCTGCTCAGCAATACCAATGCAATCCACTATGAAATTTACATGGGGCAGTTCCAGGAAAGATTCGGATACGATTTTAACACCCTGTTTCAAAAAACCTTCTGGTCGTTTAAAATAGGTATGCGCAAACCCGACCGGGAAATTTATGATTTTGTAAGATCAGAAATTGGCCAGCCTGCCGAAAGTATGCTGTTTGTAGATGATACCCACACAAATATTACAGCATCCCGGAAGGCCGGAATTCCGGCAATCTGGCTTGAGCCCGGAAAAAAACTTGAAGACTTGTTTGATGAAAATTTAAGGCTGAAAGTTAAAGTTTAAATTCTTCGCGTAACTGCTCGAAAACTTTTTCAAGTACCGTGTTCATTTTTTCCACAATCGCTTCCAACTGATCCTGCGGGATTTCCTCCACTTTGAAATCCTTGTCGATTTTTCTAACATCATCGTAAAGTTCATTTACCTTGAGCATATCCAGGGATGCTTTCATTTTATGGGCATTTCGCGCCAGTTTGTCGGCATCGTCTTCTTTAAAGCCTTCGTTCATGTCGTGAAGCGAAACGGGCGTGGATTCCAGAAAAATGGTCATCATGCGTTTTACTTCTTCCTCATCACCAAGCATCTCTCTGATCGAGGTGATATCGTATAATTTTCCGTTATTCATAAATTTTTGGTTAAAGTTCATTGTTTTTTAACATGCGGTAAATGGTTGATTTTCCAATGTCGAGTTTTTTGGCTACTTTCATAATATTGTTGTCATAGCGGTCAAGGTAATGCCTGATAATTTTGCGGGTGTAGCCTTGCAGGGTGTCTTCCTCGTCAAGTAGAAAGTCGCTTACATTTTTTGTAGAGGTGAACGAAATATCGGTGTCGTCAATAATTTCACCATTCGACATAACTGCTGCCAATTCTATTATGGCTTTAAGTTCGCGCACATTTCCCGGGTAGTTGTAGCTCAGTAGTTTATCCTGCGCATGTGGCGAAAGTGTTTTTAACGAAATGTTGTTTTCCTTACAGAATTCATCAACAAAAAACTTGGCAAGCAACAGGATGTCATTCCCACGTTCTTTGAGCGTTGGCAAATGGATAGGCAATCCGAGGAGCCGGTAATACAGGTCTTGCCTGAAGTTTCCGTTTTTTACCTCTTCAGCCAGGTCGCGGTGGGTAGCAACAATAAGTCGGGCATTAACTTTTACTACGTTATGACCGCCAATGCGAGTAAGTTCTTTTTCCTGCAGCACCCGAAGCAGTTTTGCCTGCATGTTCAAATCCATTTCACCAATTTCATCCAGAAAAATTGTGCCTTTTCCTGCTTCTTCAAACTTGCCAATCTTGCGGGTGTTGGCACCTGTAAATGCACCTTTTTCATGACCAAACATTTCGCTTTCGATGAGTTCCTTGGGTATGGCCGAA
>CAYNDN010000222.1:0-7959 GCA_964395075.1 uncultured Lentimicrobiaceae bacterium
CAATAGCTGTTGGGGAAATTTCAATGGTAACTGTCATGCAATCCTCTGAATCCTCGCATGATCCTTCTGCCTGGGCTGTGAGGCAAAGTTCGACCGAGCCGTTTTGTATGTCCAGAACACCGGGAGTGTAAGTAGCATCGAGTGCTGTTTTGTCATTAAATTCCCCATCGCCATCTGTAGCCCATATATGATTTGGCGTAAAATCAGTGGCTCCGGCAAGCTGAACGATCCCTGTTTCACAGATTACCTGGTCTTCACCTGCATTTGCAACCGGATTTCTCTTAATGGTTACCTGAACCACATCCATCGCATCGCTGCACAATTCGGTAGCAGATGCATGGAGTGTGATTTCTACATCACCTCCACCAATGTCATCGGCACTTGGGTAGTAAATTGTGTTCAGGGAAACCTCATCAGCAAAAGTACCATCACCGGATGTTTCCCAGAGAACTGAGCTGTAATTGGCAGCAGATCCGGCAAGTGTAACTGTTTCGTTTTCACAAATTATCACATCCTCTCCGGCATTAACTGTTGGAGATGATTCGATTGTTAGTGTTAAACAATCTTCTGCATTTGGGCAATTGCTTTCGGCAAAAGCTGTTAAACACAGCGTTGCAGTGCCATTTTGAATGTCTGTTTCACCCGGTACATAAATAGCATTCAGTGCGGTTTCATCATCAAAAGTACCATCGCCATTTGATGTCCAGGTAAAATTACTGGCATATTCAGCAAAACCACCCAATTGTACCACATCTGTTTCGCAGATTGTCTGGTCTTCTCCTGCATTCACGTCAGGGCTGTTTATGATAAATACAGTGGTTTCACTCACTGCATCTCCACAACTGGACGATGAATATGCAATGAGTTGCAAAGTAACCTGGTTGTTTAAAACATCTTCCGGCCCGGGCGTGTATGTTGGCGTAAGAATAGTTTTATCATCAAAAGAACCATCGCCAAAGCTAGTCCAAAGTAAGTTATCATAATTTGTGGCTGTTCCGTTAAGCTGAATATCTTCTGATTCGCAGATGGTTTGATTTTCGCCTGCGTATGCAAAAGCTGACGGATTTAGAGTAAGGATCAAGCAATCCGAAACATCATCACAGCCATTCATACCAAATGCATTCAGGCAAAGTTCCACTGAACCATTTTGTATGTCAGTTGCCACAGGGAAGTATGTTGCTGTTAGCAATCCGGTATTGTCGAAGGTACCATCACCAGAAGTACTCCATTGTATCGAATCATAAGATGCCGCAAATGCTTCCATGGTATATTGTTCATTGCCACAAATTGTGTAATCATCTCCTGCATACGCAAGAGGCGATGGATTGATGGTGATGATCATCGTGTCATTCACATGGCCACAGTGTTCACTGTATGCGGTTAATACAATTTGCAGTACACCGATTTGTTTATCCAGAATGGTGAAGAAATATTTTGGAGTGAGGCTTGCAGGCGGCACGAAATATCCAGTGCCTGAAGTACTCCATTGTATATCTGAATAGTTTTCGGCAAATCCATTCAGGTTTACGAAAGATTCAATATCACAGGTAAACATATCATCACCGGCATTAGCAATCGGATTATCGTAGAATGAAACGGTAAGGCAATCGGTATCATCGATGCAATCGTCTTCGGCAAAAGCAGTAAGACATAGCTCAGTTGTTCCTGAAGTCAGGTCATCACTACCAGGAAAATACGTTGTGATAAGTGCGCTTTCATTTTCAAAAGTTCCATCACCGGCAGTTTCCCACAATACGCCATCCTGATATTGTGCTTGTCCGTTAAGTTGTACTTCAGCAGCATCGCATGCAGTAACATCCTGTCCGGCATTAGCAACAGCATCATTACATGGTTCTTCTATTGTGAGGAACATCTCGCCGGTAGCGTTAACTGTACATGGTTCATTTGGATAAACAGTTATTGTTAAAGTACAACCCATATTGGTAATATCTTCAGCTCCGGGAGTATAGGTTGATTTGGTCAGCGTTTTGTCATCAAAGCTGCCGTCGCCTGAAGTGGCCCAGAGAACCGACGCATCATTTTGTGCATCTGCATTGGCCAGATAGTATGATTCGCCGGCTACAATTGTATCGCTTTCACCGGCATAAGCTGTCGGATTGTTGATGATGGTGATTACCATTTCACTCGAAATATCAGCACAATCTCCCATACCGAAGGCAGTAAGTTGAAGTGTTGCAGTACCTGTATTCACATCTTCTACTCCGGGGAAATAAACGGCATTCAAATTAGAGTCACCGTCGAAGGTTCCGTCACCTGATGTTGTCCAAAGCACCGACTCAAATCCGGATGCTGAACCATTAAGTTGATGGTTATCACCATTGCAAATTATTGCATCTTCGCCGGCGTTTGCTGTAGGATTAGAATAAAGCGTTAACTCCATACAATCCAATGCATCCGGGCATGAACCCTGGCCGGAGGCCGACAGGCAGAGTTGCACCAATCCGGAGCTCATATCATTAATTCCCGGGAAATAAATTGGATTTAATGATGCAGGGTAATCATAGGAACCATCTCCTGAGGTCGTCCACAGAATTTGTGAATAATCTGATGCTAAACCGAAGAGCAGAATTCCGTTATTTCTGCATACAGTCATATCGCTGCCGGCATTAGCTTCTGGAGCCGGAACTGTTTCGATTGATAATATATCTGAAGCACTATTGCAATCATTCCAGCCATTAGCTTCAAGTGTAAGCTCAGCACCGCCATTGGCAATGTCCTGTGGGCCAAAAGTGTAAACCGGATTCAGGATGTAGTTGTAGTTAAATGTTCCGTCACCGTTGGTTGTCCACAAAAGTTCAGTGAAGTTGGTAGCAAAAGCGTTGCCAAGTGCAATTTCGGTTATTGTTTCACCTTCGCAAAGACTGATGTCATCACCGGCATCGGCTACCGCATCATTACAGTCATCCGTAAAAGTTAGTGTAAGGCAATCTGTTACCGAAACCTCACAAGGTGAAATGGGTGATGCAGTTACACACAATTGGATTGATCCCATTAGCCAGTCAACCGTAACGGGGATATAGGTTGTGGATATTTCGTTGCTGTTTTCGAAATCACCGGTTCCATTTGTTGAATACCACTGTAGTAACTGGTGGTTTTCAGCATAAGCATCCGTTAAATCATAGTTCTCATATTTTGGAATTGTGTTATCACTTCCTGCAAAAACAAACGGAGGAGCCTGGAAGATGAGGGTCAGGCAATCGCTGTCATTTTCGCAATCTTCTTCTCCATAAGCTTCCATACACAGTTCAACCTGGCCTGAGCTGTAATCATTTTCACCTGGGAAATATATGGCATTCAGAATTTCGGCATCATCAAATGTACCATCTCCATTGGTTGTCCAGAGTATGCCTGAATAAAAATAGGCTTCCCCATTAAGCTGATGATTGTTACCCTCGCAAACCGTGGTGTCTTCACCGGCATCAGCAATTGCATTCAGGCAGGTGTCCGGTTCAAGTGTAAGGTTCAGATCATCCGAAACCGCGATAGTACAAGGGTCAACTGCTGTTGTAGTCAGGGTAAGGGTTACCACGCCATTCTGGTAGTCCAGGTTTCCAGGAGTGTAAACGGTTGATAAAGCTGTATCATTACTAAATGCTCCGGTGCCGGAGGTTTCCCACATCAGGCTTTCGTAGTTTGTAGCAATGGCCTCATTTGTGGAATAGGTTCCGTTTTGAATGGTAGCATCATCACCGGCCCAGGCAAAAGGTTGTCTTTGGAGATGCAGCGCTAAACAATCGGCTGTGCTGCTGCAAAACTGGACAGGCTCTGCACTCAGACAAAGCTCAACAGTGCCGGAATTGATATCGGCAGGGCCTGGTGTGTAAGTTGCATTGGCAAGCGAAATGTCATCGAAAGTTCCATCACCGTTGGTGCTCCATATCAAAGTACTGTATCCTGAAACATCGGGATCGGTTTGGAAAGTTTCTCCTTCACAAATTGTAACATCCGGGCCGACCTCAGCTTCGGGCTCAGGCTCGATTGAAACATTAACACAATCGTTAACATCCTCGCAGGCATTTATAGCATAAGCTGTTATGCATAAAGTAGTGTTTCCGGTTTGAATATCGCTGGCTCCGGGTGTGTAGATGGCATTAAGCGAATCAGGATTGGTAAAGGTGCCATCACCAATGGTTGTCCAAAGTATGGATGAATAATTATTGCCGGCGGCATCGAGTATAACATTTTCTGAACTGCAAATTGTTTGGTCGCTACCGGTAGTTATTTCAGGGATTGGTTCGATTGTTACAACCATATCATCCTGTATGGGCGGGCAGCTATTTGATGAAATTACATTGAGGGTTAAAGTTACTGTTCCTGTTTCCTTGTCGGTGTTCCCGGGGAAGTAAACCGGGGTTAATATTCCTGGACTGGAAAAGTAACCATCACCTGAGGTTTGCCATGTAATTTCACTAAAGTTTGTTGCAGAGCCCGATAAAACCGCATTTTGGGTTTCACAGATTGTTATATCCTGACCTGCATCTGCTGTTGGTGCAGGTTCAAGGGTAACGGTCAAACAATCTTCCACATCCTGGCAATAGTCATTTGCATAGGCCATGAGGCAAAGATTTACAGTTCCGTTTTGGATATCGAGGCTACCCGGGGTGTAAATAGCATCCGGGGAAGTTTTATCATCAAATGAACCATCACCATCCGAAGTCCACATCAAACCTGAATGATTTTCAGCATTTCCTGACAATTGAACCGCATCAGTTTCACAGATAAACTGATCATCACCGGCGTAAACCGTTGGGGTTTTGATTATAAACACACTTGTTTCACTAACAGCATCACCACAACCTGTGGCTGAAAATGCGGTTAGCTGCAATGTAGCCTGACCGGTTGCAATATCACCACTACCGGGAGTGTAAATTGCAGTAAAGGATGATTGATCATCAAAAGTTCCATCGCCGTCTGTTGTCCAGGTTACATATTCATAATTTGTTGCTGAGCCGGTTAATTGTGCTGCATCGGTTTCGCAAACAACAATGTTGTCGCCGGCATCAGCAGTTGCCTCTGGATTGAAGAAAAGTGTAAGGCAATCTGTATCATCTTCGCAGCCACCCATGCTTAGGGCAGTAAGGCAAAGTTGAATCGAACCCTGTTGAATATCCTGTGCTCCAGGGAAATAGGTTGCATTGGTAATGGTTTCATCATCAAAAGTCCCATCACCGTCTGTTTCCCACAAAATTCCGTCATGATCAGCAGTAAACGCATCCATGGCATAGAATTCCCCGCTTTCGCAAATTGTATCGTCCTCACCAGCATAAGCCAGCGGGGAGGTGAAAATGCTGATGATAAGAGTATCGCTAACGGGATCGCAATTGTTTTGTGTAGCGGTGAGGACAATTTCCAGAACGCCCAGTTGTTTGTCAAGATTAGTAAAGAAATATTTTGGTTCCAGGCTGCCGGGAGGCCAGAAATATCCGGTTCCTGATGTGCTCCATACGAAGCTTGTATAGTTTTGAGCAAATCCGGTGAGGTTCACAAAACTTTCGGTTTCACACACGCTGATATCACTACCGGCATTTACGGTAGGTGCTTCGATGAAGGTAATCATCAGGCAGTCGGTGCTATCGTTGCAATCTTCGTCAGCATAAGCCGTGAGACAAAGTTCGGCAAATCCATTTGTGAGGTCATCAATACCAGGAAAATAATTGGCCTCCGGTATTGTGGCATTATCAAAAGTTCCATCACCAGAAGTCTGCCATATCATACCCACCTGGTTTTGCACATTACCATACAAGGAAATGACAGAAGGATCGCAAGTACTGATATCATTGCCCGCATCTGCAATGGCATCTTCACATTCCTCCAGAATTGTTAAAAACATATCATCAGAATCTGTAATGGCACAAGGTTCTATGGGCATTGCATATAGGGTTAAGGTTGCACCGAGGATATCGATATCAGTGCTGCCTGGATAATAGGTGGGGTTGGTCTGTGTTTTATCATCAAAAGTGCCGTCACCGGAGGTTTCCCAAAGCACGGATGAGGCATAAATTGCATCAGCATTTTGAAAGCTGTATGTTTCGCCTGCTGCAATGGTGTCATTATTTCCTGCATCAGCAACCGGGACATTAATGATTTCCAGCAGCATATTGCTGGTAATATCAGCACAACCGGCAATACCAAAGGCTGTGAGTTGCAGGGTCACATTACCTGAAGTGATATCGAGCGTACCCGGGTAATATACAGGATCCAAAATTTCGGTGTTGTTAAATGTACCATCACCGGTTGAAATCCATAGTAATGCTGAATAATCATTTGCGTTTCCGGTAAGCTGGTAATTATCACCGGTACAAACACTATCATCATTTCCTGCTTCAGCTGTTGCATTTGGAAGCATTGTAAGGTCAAGGCAATCCATACTTGCCGGGCAATTAACCTGGCTTAATGCTGTAAGGCATAACTGGGCAAAACCACTAGATAAGTCAGAGGTTCCGGGGAAGTACATGGGATTTAAAATATTCGGATTGTCGAAAACGCCATCGCCCGAAGAAGTCCATTGTACTTCACTGTAATTTTGTGCAGAGGCAAAGAGCGGAATTCCAGCCTCACCACAAACAGTGATGTCTGTGCCGGCCTCAGCAACCGGTGCAGGGAAAGTTTCGATGTTGATGACGTCTGAAGCGTCATTACATTCGTTCCATCCTTCTACAAATAAAGTAAGTTGTGTTTCGCCATTTTGGATGTCCTGTGGGCCGGGTGTATATGACGGTTTTAAAATGTGTGGCTTATCAAAATAGCCATCACCGGCAGTGCTCCAGGTTATGCTGGTGAAGTTTGTGGCAAAAGCATTTTCCAGTGCTATTGCGGTAGGTATTTCGTCTTCACAAAGGCTGATATCTTCACCTGCATCTGCCACAGCATCTTCGCATTCTTCAGTAAATGAAAGTTGAAAAGTACTGGTTTCGGAAACATCGCATGGGTTCGTAGGAGAGGCTGTAAGGCTAAGGTTTATTTCTCCGATGATCCAGTCGATTGCTCCCGGAGAATAGGTTGGGTTTTCAGTATTGGAATTGGTGAAAGATCCTGTGCCATTTGTAGTAAACCATTGCAGAATCTGGTAGTTTTCAGCATAGGATTCTGCAAGGTAATAATCTTCATTCTCTGGAATTGTATTATTGCTGCCGGCATAGGCAACCGGAAGCTCCTGGATAATGAGGGTCATACAATCAATACCATTTTGGCAATCACCATTTGCAAAAGCTTCCATACAAATTACAACCTCGCCGGTTTCATTGTCGGTTGGACCGGGGAAATATTGTGAATTTTCGTTGCCGGGATTATCGAAAGTACCATCGCCCTCGGTTGTCCAAAGTATATACGATGCATTGGAAGAAGAACCTTCAAGCTGGTACTCTGATCCCAGACAAACTGCTGCATCATCACCTGCATTTGCAACAGCATCGAGGCAACCAAAATCAAAATAAAGTATCATGATGTCGTTTGCTACAGTGATACATGGTTGTATCGGGGAGGCCATAATTTCCAATTCCACCGAGCCCGTCTGGATATCGGCAGTGCCCGGGAAATATGATGTGATTGTTGTATCATAGTTATCAAACGTTCCATCACCCGATGTTTCCCAGGTCACAGTTTCGTAATTGTATGCTTCAGCACTGGTTTGGAAAAAACCCTGATCAGTCATGTGAAAATCCTCTCCGGCAAAAGCCACAGGATTTTTATTTATAACTGCCAAGAGTGAGTCGGAGGTTGTTTCACAGTAATTCTGGCCGGCCGCTTCGAGTGTGAGCTTAACCGAACCTGTTTCAATATCGCTGCTGCCTGGCGTATAAGTAGTGTTCAGGCTGCTATGATCAGCAAAATTGCCATCTCCTGAAGTAAGCCATAGAATGGTACTGTAGTTTTCTGCAACCACTGCGAGGTTTATCACCTGATCCTGGCATATTGTTGTGTTTGCGCCGGTTTCAGCAA
>CAYNDN010000223.1:0-7956 GCA_964395075.1 uncultured Lentimicrobiaceae bacterium
TGACTTGCTGAAATTGGTTGCTGAAATTTTAACCGACGAAAAAGTTAAAAAATGACAATTAGGGACTGCTGAAAAACTTCTGATTTTGTTTACAATTAGACATAGTACTCCCACCCCGACCAATTTGACCAGGTTGAACACTAAAATGATGATTGTAATCATCGGTTGACGTGTTCCCATCAGCCTTGCCCGTATTCGGTTTATATCATAAGCCGTTTTTGCCTGAAAACTTGGAAAAGGCAAAACATGTAACATGCTTTAAAAAGTAATTCCCTCTTAGGTTTTGGCTTATCCAAGTTGGGAAATAAACAAATCTCAATTGAAATGAAAATCCCGGCTGAAACGGACTGAAGTTTCCATAAAACCGGCTTACCAAATTCTAATTCATACCCGCCATTTATCAATCAAAATCCGCCAAATTCTAAATGGCTCTTTTATTTGGGATGTATCTGTTATATTTTTGATGTGTTTTTTGCAAAATTTACACGACAATATATTTAAACACTAAAAAAATGTAGTTATGAAAACCTTTACAATTATTTTGATTCTTTTTATTGTGGCCGGTTCAACCTATGGCCAGCAAAGAAATCCACTGGAGTTTAAGCTCATTGAAGGTGAAACAGACATCCGGCAAGATGTTAGCAAAGCCTTGCATTTTTTCGATGAAAAGGATGCCGTTGTGCGATTCAGGGAAGTCGAGCTAAATAGCAAGATAAAGTCATTGCCCGGAGTGATGGCAGGTGACCGGATTGAGTTCAATCTTTTTCCTGATACAAGGTTTGATGCTGAGGCTCAAAAAGTGGAAACCTATTTTGATGGTAATGTAACCATTACAGCAAAATTGGAATCGTATGATTACGCTTTTTCAATCATTTCAACAACCGAAGACAGGACACTGGTAACTATTCATTTTCCTGAGCATGGTAAAAGATACGAGATAACCAGCGATCCGAACACATTAACACATTATCTGATTGAACTTGACCCGGCATTAATACCCCCGGAGGAGGTACATCCATCGCCCACAGCTCCTGAGCGGGCAGAGCAGGATATTGATACTCCAACAAGAAAAGAATATGAGCAGAATGGATATGCTTCCAGCCCAAAAGTTAATGAAGTGATTGACGTAATGGTTCTCTACACTCCTGCCGCCGAAACATGGGCCAATAACTATGGAGGAGGTATCCTGAACCGTGTGGCAACATCAGTAGCCATTGGTAATGTTGTTCATGATAACAGCGATACTTACGTTACCAACAGATTGGTATATACAGCGGAGGCAAACTATACCGAAAGTGGCGATCCGGAACTTGACCTTGAAAGGTTAACTTCTACTTCGGATGGTTATATAGATGGAATACATACATGGCGAAATACATACGGTGCAGACCTTGTGCAACTCTTAACCACTATGGGAGGTGGTATAGGTTGGGTGCTTGGTAATAGTTCAGGAAGTCCTGCCTGGGGATTTTCGTGTGCAGGTATCGGCACCACAACAGCTTTCACCCCCATACATGAAATGGGGCATAACATGGGCTGCGGACATCACAAAGAGCAAAATTACCAGCCCGGGCCGGCTCTTTTTTCCTATTCAGCAGGATGGAGATGGGAAGGATCGGATGATGTTCTTTATTCCTCCGTAATGAGCTATACCGCTGGGTCGTCCTTCCCGCCACATTACCAGAGTTCAACCAGGGTGGGATACTTTTCTAATCCTACTGTGTATTATATGGGAGCTCCAACCGGAGATTGGACTGATGCCGACAATGCCTGGACAATCTATACAACAAGGGATGATGTTGCGGATTATCGCCCAACGGCCACCATTAATTGTATGGTTTGTCCCGGGTTTAATTTCGAAATATCACCCAATAGTTCCTGGAGCACACATTCCTCATCAATAGTTATGTATGGTTGTAAAATGTACCGGATTGAAGTTGAGGCCGGGGGTACCTACACTTTTCAAACAGGCTGTGGAAATGGTGCTACATCCAACTTTGATACGTATTTGAGCCTGTTGGATAACAATTGTTCTTTCCTTGCATCCAATAATGATGGTTGCGAATCGAATCGCTCTAAAATTACCTGGACATCAACTTACGATGGCACTGCCTATTTGAAAGTCCGGGGCTACAGCGGCAGTTATGGGTCCTACACATTGGCCCATTTCAGATCGTATGATCTGGAGTGGACGGGTACAGTAAGTAATGACTGGCATAACCCTGCAAACTGGAATTTAGCCCAGGTACCAACAGCAGTCGATAACGTGGAAATCCCGGATGGAACACCATACGAATGCAGGGTTTTAAACGGTAATGCTGAGTGCAACAATTTGACCATCGAATCCGGCGCCGAAGTGGATATCGTGGGACAAAACCTGTACATAAATGGTGAACTGGTTGTGTACGGCCACCTCGACCTCAGCAATACATCATCCAGGGTGTACCTGGATGGAGATGTAACCTGGAAATCCGGCTCGACAGCAAATATGGAATTATCGGCCACCATAGACTGCGAAGGTTCATGGTATTTCGAACCCGGTGCAAACGTACAGCTTGATGGCGGGTTCGTTAATTTCTCAGGACCGGGAAGCTCATATATAGTTTGCAAGGATGAAGACTGCAGTTTTTACCGTATCCGGAATTACAAAACCGAAATACTTGGCCTGGCAGTAAGCACCTTGTCAACTACGGATATGTTTGTGGATGGAAACATCTACAACTATGCCAGCTCTGTTTTAAACTATTTCTCAAGTCATGATTTATATATTGATGGATTCTTTAATAATATGAATGGAACCTATGAGTTTTATAACGGTACAGTTATCTTTACGGGGAATCCTACTACGGCGCTGAAACCAACGCCCGGATCATACTTCAATAACCTCACCATCAACACAACTTCCCCTCTTGAATTGTTGGATGAATACCATACCAGTTTTTATATCCATGGCGACTTAAATATCATTGGTGGTTCTTTTGTACCCGGGGCAAATGGCAATTTTGATGTATTTGTACGCGGAGATTGGAACAATACGGTTGGCACCGACGGCTTTGTGGAAGACTGGAGCCGGGTAACTTTTGATGGTGCCGATAATCAGTTTATCTATAATGATGAGCATTTTAATCTGCTGAACCTGAATAATGGAGGCAATATATACATTGCAAGCTATCATGTTTCATGCAATAAATACGACTGGACAAGTGGTGGCATTGATGTTTCTTCGGGATCATTTACCGCTTTGGATTTAGAGGACGACGGCATTTTTGGTGGTTTTAATGTAGGAGCCGGCGGTGTGATTAACCTTACCAATGATGGTTTTGTTGATTTACGCGGGGATGTAAAAGTATTTGGCGGCACCTTCAATGTATCAGGCACAATAAGCTGGTGGCCATATAATGATGACGCCTCACTGATGATGACCGATGGCGTGATTGATTTTAAAACCTGTGGAATTAGCATAAAAGATAATGCCTATGATCTGGATATAAATATCTCAGGTGGCAAAATAAAAACGGTAGGAAACTTCATCAATGAAAGAGCAGATGTGGATTTATCCCAGGTTGATATCGAGCTATATGGAACCGGAACGCACAGCCTGGAACTGTCCGGCAATCAAACCCTGGATGATCTGGAAATTAATAAAGCAGAAACTGATTTCAGCTCAAAAATCAAACCCACTGACAGAAACGGAAATCTTTTACCTGAATCCGGAAAAGCCACACAAATCAATCTAACTTCGGATGTTCAGGTTCAGTATGCATATTTAACAAGCGGTTCACTTTATCTGAATGGACATGAAATGACTGTTGATCATGATTTCAGTGTTTTTGAAAATGGTGCATTTTTTATGGATAACCCTGATGATATTTTGAACGTGGCAGAATCCTTACATGATTGGTTTGAATTCACAGGCGGCTCCACAGGATTGCTGTCTGCCGGCATCGTTAATGTAGGTGGTTGGATAGTTCCCAGGGAAGGTTGCTCTTTTACTGCAACCACAGACAATACCATCAGATTAATTGAATCCTTTGGAAACGGCATCGCAAATTACGAGCCATCTGCAACGTATGGAAATATTGTGGTGGATGCTGATGGCGGCGTAAAATATCTGGATAACAATTCTACGCAACCTTTTATCATAAATGGCAACCTGACGATTAGTGCAGGCGACATACTCGAAATACAAAATCAAACCTTAATACTTCATGGCAATTTTCTTGATCATCCAGGTACAGAAGTAATCGTATATGATACCGAGAAAAGGGAAAAAGATTTCGCTGCATCTGTCAAAAATAACACAAAAAAAACCGGGGGCAAATCAGCGAAAGCAGGTTATATCGAATTTGACAACTTCCTCACCATCAACGGCACCCTCGATATCGGAAATGGCAGCGTTGTAGCACACGACTTTTTTGAAGTAACCGGAACAGGTGCAATGTTGATTGATGGTGGTTCATTTGTTTGTGATGTTCCTTATGAACCAGTAAAAGCATGGAACAATATACATGGCAATTTTGAAATGACTGACGGGCTTTTTGAGGTTTCATATAACAGTCCCTCATTCAGTCCATCTTCAACTAGCACTGTTTTAGGAGGAATTATTCGCAGCGGAGTAGGGTTTAGAGCAGAAACCGGTGCTGATTTCAATCCCGATGGTGGAACACTTGAAATGACTGGTCATACGGAAAATCCAAACCTGTTTTGCTATCCGGGCAACTCCCTGTTCGATCTACTTGTTGATTGCCCGGATGACCATACCGTGCATTTTTTTCCGAATACTACCATCCAAAACCACCTTACTATCAATAGCGGCAATCTGGAATGCGGGTATAACTATGATGATAGCTACGCCCTTTTCGTTGGAGGCGACTGGACGGATAATTCTGCAGGTTTTATTCCAAATGAAGGCACTGTATTCTTTTATGGAGAAGAAAAATCACAAATTACTACCAACGAAACTTTTTACAATCTAACCATCGATAAAACAAATACCACCTGGGATGCAGTAAACCTTAATCCCGGCCTTACCTGCAACGTGCTCAACGATTTTACAGCATCAGACGGGACGTTAAACCTGGATGATAACACCACATTTAGCGTTACAGGAAATGCATTGCTCGAAGAAGGTTCAGGCCTCAATGCATATTTAAATCCGGGATTGGAAATATTCGTCGGGGGAAACTATACCAATGAAAATACGACCTGGGATACCTGGATAGGATATTCACCCGGCACCGAAATCATCACATTTAATGGAAGCGAGGATCAAATCCTGACAACCGCATCAGAGCGCGAAGAATTTGGCAATCTCGTCATCGATAAACCTTCCGGTGAGTTTAAGCCCAACGACAACATCAATGTAAAAGGTGATTTGTTGATAGAAGATGGAACCTGGAATGATAATGCGCTTCATTTAACCCATTACTTTGAAGGTAATTTTGAAGTGGCGTCTGACGGTGCATATCTCACACACTATTCCCATTGTACTACTGCTTTTAAAGGCCTTGGCGATCAAACGGTCAGCTACAATTCTTACACAGGATATTTCCATAATATAATTATTGATAAAACCGAATGGCCGCCGGCAGATGGGGCGGGCAATAATCCTCATACGGAAAAAGCCGGAAAAACAGAAATTACCGGCAATGGCGGACAAACCGTAACATTGTTGACCACTTTTGATTTGCAGTTTGGTGAAGGCCTCACCATTGAAGAAGGTACACTTGACCTGAATGGCAACATGCTAAAAACTATGGGTACCGTTTCGGTGAACGATAGTGGGAAAATTATCGTGGATGAAGATGCCATATTGAAAATTTTTGATTATGATGGACTCGAAATTAATGAGGGTGGCGAAATAGAGGTTTTGGGATCAGAGACAAACCCGGCCACTGTAAGCCACAATGGATCGGGTTATTATCGCTTTAATGTAAACTCCGGCGGAACTATCCGGGCCGAAAATGCAATTTTTGAATACATCGGAACCGACTGGTATGGTTTACGAATCGGACTGGGAGCATTTATCGATCCTTCCTATGCATTCACCAATTGTACATTTCAGCATGGCAATCCGGATATTTCCGATGGCTCCTTAATATCCTTAAACAATGATCAAACCTTAACCATAACCGGAGCTTATTTTCCTGATCAATTAACAGATTATAATGTTGGTAAAGATACCGATACTGGCCACTTTACTTTTGTTGATTACACCGGCGATTTTTCAGGAGTAACATTTGAATTTGATCCGCACAACCGAATCGACTGGTACGAGGATGAACTTACAGTTACCCCTCCCGAACAGGTGGTAGGACCGGAAGCCGGAACAACTTCATTTAACATAACTTCAAATGTGGATTGGACAGTAAGCGAAAGCGTGGACTGGCTCACAGTTGATCCCATGAGCGGGGCGAATGACGGAACGCTAACAGTTGATTACGATGAAAATCTTTCGGTAACTGTAAGGACCGGAGAAATCACAATATCAGGAGATGGTGTGGACGATGTAACTGTTTCGGTTACCCAGGCACCCGCTGATCCGGAACTTACGGTAACACCTCCCGAGCGGAATGTGAGTGCCGCTGCAGGTAGTACCACTTTTAGCATTGAATCCAACACCAA
This sequence comes from uncultured Lentimicrobiaceae bacterium, assembly GCA_964395075.1. Taxonomy (GTDB): domain Bacteria; phylum Bacteroidota; class Bacteroidia; order Bacteroidales; family 4484-276; genus SABY01. Next base: position 6,625 of record CAYNDN010000223.1, read on the forward strand.
CTGGTGGGTTACCGAATCGGTGGAATGGTTTACCGTTGATCCGGCCAGCAGCTCCGGAAACGGCACCATGACTGTTTATTACGATGAAAATTTTTCTACCGATCCACGATCCGGAGCCATCACCATTACTTCTGATGAAAAAGTTGTGGTTACCGTTTTCGTTAACCAGGCGGGAGCAGATCCTGTTCTTAGCGTTTCTCCGCCGGAACGTAACGTAGAATCCTCCGCCGGGACCACTACTTTCAGCGTGACCTCGAACACCGAATGGGGCATTGAGGAATCGGTTGCCTGGCTTTCAGTAAATCCTATGAGTGGAAGCGGTAACGGGGTTCTTACAGTCGATTATGACGAAAACCTATCCACCGATCCGCGGTCAGGAGAGATCAACATCATCACAGATGAAAAAGTGGCCGTAACTGTGGTTGTAAACCAGTCAGGCCAGGATCAGTATCTCACCATTTCTCCTGAGAATGCCTTTAAAGGCCCTGAATCAGGAAACACAACTTTCCTTATCCAATCCAATATTGGCTGGACCATTTCAGAAGCCTACGACTGGCTGAGTGTCAGCCCTGAATCCGGAAGCGGCGATGTGCTCATTACAGTCGATTTTGATGAAAATGCCACAGGATTGGAACGCGTTGCAAATATTGAAATAGATGGGGATGGTGGCATTTTATCAGCCATGTTCACACTTACTCAGGAATCCTATCCCGCTCATTCCATTGAATTACCGCAGGGTTGGTCAGGAATTTCGAGTTACCTGATGCCTGCTCAAAATGATGTGGAAGAAATGATCGCTCCCATTGCTCCCAACTTTGTTATTCTTCAGAATATGGAAGCGATGTATTATCCCGGAGGACCTGTAAACACCCTTGGAATTTGGGATGCGCAGTTTGCCGGAAAAATTAAAACTAGTGCTGCAACAACGCTAACTATTTGCGGCTTTGAAGAAACAGATAAAGTTTACAACATGGAGACCGGATGGAATTTTGTACCTGTGATCTGCAATACACCTGTTAGCGCGGCAGACTTATTTGACGCAACCAGCGCAGTGATCATAAAAGAGGTGGCCGGATTCAAATTACTGTGGCCTGAGTATTCCATCAATACCCTCGGGCTGATGATGCCCGGCAATGCATATCTTGCACTGCTGGAAAGTCCGTCATGGGTTATTTTCCCGACAAACGTTAAAAATGCTTCTCTGTCTGAACCTGTCGCTTCCGATCTGCCTCAAAATCCCTGGAATGTAATAATTTCAGGATCAGCCACACATAGCATCGCAATGCTCGCGGATGGCCTCTCCGGTGTTATGCCCGGAGATGTGGTCGGTGT
>CAYNDN010000224.1:0-7943 GCA_964395075.1 uncultured Lentimicrobiaceae bacterium
ATGTGTGTTTTTCTGTAAGATCTTCCACAAAATTTGCAGTAGTTCCAAATAATTTGATTATTAAAAGTTGCAGGATTGCTATAATAAACCCGGATTGCCAGCCCTGGAATTTCAATTTCTATTTATCATAAAGCGTTGAAAACCCGATGATACACATTTCATTTTTTGTTATATTTTTGCCCGATTATTTAAATGGCTCAAATTTGACCACTATTTGATGGACGACCAACTCAAGAAAATTCTTTCAGATATCAGGATGCTGGCACTTCAGGAAGGTATTGATAATATTTCTGTTAAGTCGCTGTGCGAAAAACTCAACATTTGTGAAGACATATTTTATCAGCATATCAGGGATGAAAACGACCTGGTGGTGAAAGTGCTCGAATTTGAACGAAACAGGTTCAGTGATATATTTGATGAGTACGATTTTGAAGGCATGAATGCAATCGACATCCTTATGATTGTAAGTAAAGAAATTGCTAGCCGGTATTACGATGTTACCCCCACCATCAGTGTGTTGCTCAAAGAAAAATACCCAAAAATTTACCAGGAACATTTCCAGCAGCGCATGGATTTTATTTTTATGAAAATCCAGATCAACCTCCAAAAAGGCATTAGCCAGGGTATATACCGCAACGACCTCAGTATCGAACTTGTTTCGAGATTATACATGAGCCGCTTGATTGATATTCACAATGAAGATATTTTTCCATCCGATCAGTTTTCGTTTAGCACACTTTTTGAGGTTATGTTCGAAAATTTTGTCAGGAGCATTGCGACCCCCGATGGCCTGAAGTATTTTGCAAGAAAGAAAAAAAGCCTGAATTTCAGCAAGCGTAAGATTAAGTAAGCCCCCACCTTTAAATTCAACACAACATTTTTAGTGGATTCATGTTGAATTTCCACAGGAAACGTTTTGAGATGAATTCGTTTCCATTGTTTCTTAACACCACTTTTAATTTGAACAACACGACAGACAAAGAAAAACTGAATAACATTCTGGATCAAAGCCGCGAGCTTTTCCTGAAATATGGTATCCGGAGCATTTCGATGGATGACATTGCACGGGAGCTGGGCATCTCAAAAAAAAACACTCTATCAGTTCGTGAAAAACAAATCCGATCTGTTGGCCAAGGGCTTTAAAAAAATCCAGCAGGATTTTGTTCAGAACATCCATGAAGTGTGCAGCCGGGAAATGAACGCCATTGACGAGTTGCTTGAAGTAAGCAGACTGGTAAACCAGGAATTGAAGAAATACAATCCTTCATCGGTTTATGATATGCAGAAATATTACCCGGAAGTATTTAACCGGCATATTTCCGAAGAAAAGGAATACACCTACCAGATGATTCTTGAAAACCTGGAGAAGGGGATCAGGGAAGGCATTTACCGCAAAGATCAGGATATTGAACTTGTAGCCAATTTATATATCCAGAAGGTTGAAAGCATCCATGACGAAAAATTCCTGAGCCAGGCCAATATCTCCATGGAACGTATTTTTGAAGTGATGTTTGAGAATCACATCCGTGGAATCTCTAATCAGGATGGTATTGATTATTTTGAAAAGCGCAAACAGCAACTAAATTTTGAATAAAACATGAAGAAAAATCTGGTAATTTTATTAATATTTCTCACGGGATACATACCGCATGTTACCGGCCAGGGAAAAAATCCCGATACAACGGTGTATTATTTTAGCCTGGAAGAAACCCGTGCGTTTGCCGCCGAAAACAATTATGATGTAATCAATGCACTTAAAGATATCGAGATTGCGCGCAAACAGGTCAAAGAAACTACCGCCATTGGGCTCCCACAGGTTGATGCATCGATAGCTTATACTGATAATATTGACATTCCTGTTATGCCTCTTCCTGGAGAATTTGCACTAATTTTCGACCCAACATGGGATATTGAAAAACCCTTTCCTGCAAAATTTGGAACAAAATATAATATGACTGCCGCAGCCACCGTCAGCCAGTTAATATTTAGTGGAGAATATATTGTGGGTTTGCAGGCTTCGAGGGTTTTTGTGGATTTATCCCAAAAGCAATACGATAAAATGGTGATCGAACTCGATCGCAGCGTGGCCGAATCGTATTACCTCGTTTTGATCGCCGAACGAAACAAAACCATTGTGGATTCCACGCTTTTGTCGCTCCGCGAGATCAGGGCAGCAAACCAGGCTTTATACGAAAATGGTTTTATTGAGGATACTGATGTTGATCAGGTGGATTTGTTGATTTCCGATCTGGAAGCCACATTGGTAAATATTGAAAACAATCTTGGTATTTCTAAAAACCTACTCAAATTTACAATGGGGCTAAAGCTTGAAAATGAAATAGTTTTAACAGATGACCTCGACCAGATTCTCGACAGACTGGACAATGAAGTGTTGGCACATGGCACATTCAACTATCGAAAAAACATCGATTATAAAATTCTTGAAAATCAGCAGGAACTTGCCCATCTCGATCTTAAGCGATACAAATCACAGTACCTGCCTCAACTTTATACCTTTTTTACATATCAGGAAAATGCATACAGACAGCAGTGGGATTTTTTAAATTTTGATGAAGACTGGTATAAAACAACGATCTGGGGTGTGCAATTAGACATACCCGTTTTTCAGAGTGGGGCCAGGTCCTCAAAAGTGAGCCAGGCCAAAATACAACTTGATAAGCTTGCGGTTATTGACGAAAAGCTGCAATCAGGATTGAATATTCAGGTAAGCACAGTCCGCAATAATTTCCTGAATGCATGGAAAGTATATCAAAATAGAAAACAAGGCCTGGACCTTTCATTTAAGATTTATGATAAAACCCGTCAGAAGTTGCAGGAGGGTGTTTCTTCCACCATCGAATTGCAGCAAAATTATAATCAGTATTTGAATTCGGAAAGTGATTATGTAATGTCTATTATGGATTTGCTCAACAATAAGCTTGAGCTCGAAATGTTGCTTACCGAATACGATAAGTAAGTCAAGTTATGAAATCATCGATTTTTCAAAATCAAGAATATCAATTGAAAACAAAATATAAAACAAATATGAAAGCACTCAAAATTGCCGGACAGCTTGGGATTTTTACTTTGCTAATGTTAATCGCATTTTCATGCGGTGGCCCTCAGGATAAGGCCAAAGAACTTCAGGCGCTTAAAAAACAACGCGACGAATTAAATGCCCAAATAAGATCGCTTGAAAAAGAGATTGTTGCCGAAGGCAGTGCTCTTGAAGCCGGGCTAAAACTCACCACTGTAATTGCACAGAAAGTTGAATCTACATCTTTTGATCATTACATACAGGTGCGGGGTAATGTGGAGTCGGACAACAATATTTTTGTGCCGGCCATGCGTCCCTATATAGTAGAACGGATTTTGGTGAAAGAAGGAGACGATGTGGAAAAAGGCCAACTGCTTGCTGAGTTGGACAGCGAAAGTATTTCCCAAACCATTCGTGAAATTGAAAATGGCCTTGAACTGGCTACCACAATGTTTGAACGCCAGAAAAACCTTTGGGAGAAAAACATCGGAACTGAAGTTGCTTACCTCCAGGCCAAAACTTCAAAAGAAGACCTGGAAATTAAACTGGCCAATGCAAAATCAGAACTTGAGAAAACCAGGATTTATTCCCCAATTGACGGAACAGTGGATTTTGTTGCCATCAAAGAGGGAGAAGCTGCGGCTCCTAATATGGGTGCCATAAGGGTTTCTAATGCCTCTGCGTTAAAAGTTGTTGCGAAAATTTCGGAAAATTATCTCACCAGTATCCGAAGAGGCGATCTAGTGTCGGTGCATTTTCCAATTCTTGATATAACCCTCGAATCAAAAATTTCGGCTGTTTCCCAGGTTATCGATCCAAACAATCGTACCATCGATATTGAAATAAAATTACCCGATGACGACCGGATTAATCCTAATATGCTCTCCATAATCACACTGAACGATTATACAAATCCAAACGCGCTTGTTTTGCCAATAAATGCCATACAACGCAGCGAAAACCGGAACTATGTATTCACAGCCCAAAAAGAAAACAACGCCTGGACGACCGCCATCAGGGATGTGGAACTTGGCCGCATTTTCGAAGACAAAGTGGAAATCTCAGGCGGGCTTCGCGAAGGTGAAGTTGTGATTACCTTCGGGATGAACAACATTGCCGCCGGCGATCCGGTAAAAGTTACTTTCGATGAATTGTAACAAGGTCAAAATCAATTTTTCATAGTTGTTAAAATGATTAGAATGAAAAAACAAAAAGAATTTTTACTTACCAATGCGGCTGTAAACAACAGGGTTACTGTTTACTTTTTTACGGTGATCATGATCATTGCGGGCGTAATGGCTTATCAATCCACACCCAAAGAAAGTTTCCCGGAGGTTACATTCCCTTACTTTTCAGTATCCACAATTTATGTGGGAACCTCACCCGAAGATATGGTGAACCTGGTAACCCATCCAATAGAAAAGGAACTGAAAAGTGTGAAAGGCGTGAAAAAGATCAGCAGTAAATCGCTTCAGGATTTCTCATTGATTTTTGTGGAATTTGAAACCAACATTGATGAAAACCGCGCCATGCAGGATATGAAGGATGCCGTGGACAAAGCCAAACCAGATCTGCCTGCAGAGTTGTCGGTTGACCCCAATGTTTTGCCCGAAGTTACCCGCATCGATCTGTCGGAAATTCCGGTTCTTAATATCAATCTCTCAGGCGATTTGGGACTTGTTAAAATTAAGGAATATGCCGAAGACCTCCAGGATCGCATCGAAGAATTGCAGGAAATCACAAGGGTGGATATTGTAGGTGCTCTTGATCGCGAAATCCAGGTAAATGTAGATTTATACAAAATGCAGGCAGCAGGTGTAAGTTTCGATCAGATTGTAAACATAATCCGCATGGAAAATATGACCATCACAGCAGGTATGCTTGATGTAGGCTTGATGGAGCGGAATATGCGGATTGTTGGTGAATTTGAAAGCCCGGATGAACTCAATCATATTCTCATAAAAGAAGGTGTTTACCTCAGCGATATTGCTACCATTGCCGACGATTTTAAAGAGCGTGAAAGTTTTTCTCGAATGGATGGCGAACAAGTTATTACCCTGGATGTGATAAAGAAAAGTGGGAAAAACCTCATCATTGCCATCGATAAAATTAAGGATATTCTTGCAGATTTTGAACAGGAAATTCCCACAAGCCTTCAGATTAAAGCAACCGGCGACCAAAGCACCATGACCCGCAACAACGTAAGCGACCTCTTCAACACCATCGTGCTCGGATTTTTGGTGGTTACACTGGTGCTGATGTTTTTTATGGGTATCGACAATGCGTTGTTTGTGGCAATAGCTATCCCCCTATCCATGCTCATTGCCTTTATTTTTGTTCCGCTGGTTGGGTTTACCATGAACATGGTGGTGTTGCTGGCATTCATTCTGGTGTTGGGTATTGTGGTAGATAATTCCATTGTAATTGTGGAAAATATTTACCGCAACTACATGAATACGCCCAACCTCTCGATTATTGATGCCACAAAACAGTCGGTGGGAGAAGTTGCCCTGCCGGTTTTTACAGGAACGCTTACCACTGTACTTCCATTTGTTCCCCTGGCTTTCTGGCCGGGCATTATTGGGAAATTCATGTTATACATTCCGGTTACGCTCATCATCACCCTAACCGCTTCAATGTTTGTGGCCTTTGTAATGAATCCCGTGTTCGCCGTAACATTCATGCGGTATCGGGGGGAAAATGCTCATAAAGCTAAACTCTACAAAAAAGAAACCTTCTTCCTTTTGGGCCTTATTGCGTTTGCCGTGATCATGTATGCAAGCGGCGTTTTCTGGCTGGGGAATTTGCTGGCTTTTGTGGTGATCATGTGGTTATTTACAAAGTTTGTGCTTTTCGCTCTGATCAGTAGATTTCAGAAATATGTTATCCCGAAGATGATGGCTGGTTATCGAAACACCCTGAACTTCATGCTAAAAGGCATTATGCCTTACGTAATTATTGTGTTCACAGTATTTCTGCTGGTATTTACATTTTTCCTGATGAGTGTGAAACCACCAAAGGTTGTATTCTTTCCGGAGGGTGATCCCAACAGTATTTTCGTTTATATTACCATGCCCACAGGCACACACATTGATGTAACCAATAAAGTTACCAAACAGGTTGAAGATACTGTTTTTGCAGTGATTGGCCATAACAATCCCGATGTGGAGTCGGTGATAACAAATGTTGCGCTCAATGCCGGGCAGGACATTTTTGAAAGAACCACCCAGGCAAGGCTTGCCAAGATATCCATTAATTTTGAAGAATTTAAATATCGATCAGGTAAAAGCACATCTGATATATTGGCCAAATTGCGCGAACGGATTCACGGAATACCAGGAGCTCAAATTATTGTTGACCGGGAGCAAAACGGCCCACCAACCGGAAAACCCATCAACCTTGAAATCCGCGGAGAAGCAAAATTACCTTATGAAGATTTGGTGAAACTGGCCGAACGTACTCAGTTGTTCATCGATTCGCTCAACATTCCGGGAATTGAAGACCTGAAATCCGATGCTGATGTGGATAAACCTGAGGTTACGGTAAACATCGATCGTATAAAAGCCAACCAGTATGGAATAAGTACCGCTTATGTCGGATCAATTTTAAGAACGGCTTTGTATGGAACACAAGCTTCAAAATATCGTGAAGGCGACGAAGAGTATCCCATAAATGTTAGGCTTAAGGAAAAGTACAGGAAGAAAGTGAGTGATTTGATGAACATGAGAATTCCAGTACCCGGTGGAGCAAACGGATTGCGGGAGATTCCTGTTTCAGCAATTGCCCAAATTGAATATGGCACTTCCTATGGTGGCGTAATCCATCAGGAATACAAACCAACAATTACGCTTTCGTCCAATGTTTTAACCGGATATAACGCCAACGAAATAGTGCAGGAAATGTCAACCGGGCTCGAAGAATTTCCGATTCCCCTGGGCTATGAATTTAAATTTACGGGCGAGCAACAAGATCAGGCCGAATCCGGAAACTTTCTCACCTTAGCTTTCCTTATTGCGATAGCAGCGGTGTTTCTGGTGTTGGTTTCACAGTTTAACTCCATGGCAAAACCCATCATCATCATGCTGCAGGTAGTATTTAGTATGATTGGCGTGTTGCTGTTTACAACAATTTTTGGCATGTCGATTTCTGTAGTAATGACCGGAATGGGGCTAATTGCCGTGATTGGGATTGTGGTGAAGAATGCCATCATCCTAATCGATTATACCGATATTCTGGTGAAACGCGGTAACGAGTTTAAGGAGGCTGTAATCACAGGTGGTGCAACGCGCTTAACACCGGTATTGCTTACTGCTGCTTCAACCATCTTCGGACTTATGCCGCTGGCCATCGGGATGAATATCAATTTCCAAACCTTGTTTACCGAACTTAATCCGAATATTTATTTTGGTGGCGACAATGCCGCTTTTTGGAACCCGCTGGCATGGACCATTATTTTTGGACTTGCTTTTGCAACATTCCTTACACTCGTAGTGGTGCCTGCCATGTACTACATATCTTTCAGGAAAAAAGCTGCAAAAGCCGAAATTTCAGAATAACAGAAACAGTTTAAACTATACTTTTTTCCCGGGCCAGGAAAAGGTCCGGGATTTTTTTAACTAAATTTAAATGGATATCAAAAATGAGACAATTCACCCTTTCTTTGTTTTTATTCACAACGATGCTGTTCGTTTTTTCCTGTCAAACACCCATCGACCAACCCGGCAAGCTGAAACCGGAAACCCACATGGACTCCATCAGCTACATCATTGGCTATGATTATGGAACAGGTATTCGCGACCGGGAAATAGGAGCAGACCCCATGATGATTTATAAAGGCCTGAGTGATGCGTTGCTGGAAAATGAGCCTTATTTTGATGACAGCGTTCGAGAACAACTGATCGAGGAT
>CAYNDN010000225.1:0-5936 GCA_964395075.1 uncultured Lentimicrobiaceae bacterium
ATACCACAGAAGCCAGAATTTTGAGCAGTGTGGATTTGCCGCTGCCGTTGTGGCCAATTACGCCAAGCACTTCACCGCGTTGCATGGTAAAGGAGATATCCTTTAGCGCATGGTGTTTGGTATGGTAGCGTTTGCGCAGCGGATGAAAAAACTCCTTCATCCTGTCGCGGTGCGAGCCATACAAACGGTAAGTTTTGGATAGCGATTCAACAATTATCGCAGTTTCTGATTTCATGATTTAAAAATTTGATGGCAAATGTGGGATAATTATTCTGATTTAAGCAGGGTGAGATAATAAACAAAAATTAGTTGGAAGTGCTGTTCTCTTGTTCGGGCATTGCTTTTTCCCGGAACATATTCAGCCTATTCTCTTTTAAATAATCCAAAACCTCAAGGATTGATTCGTTATCGGGGTGGAGTTTAAAATTGGAAAGTGAATCGGCCATGTATGGATTTTCAGTTTCCAAATAGTATTTTTTCCATCTGGATTTCATTTCCCACCATGCTTTCATATCTTGGGTAGCTCTCAGAGATGTCAGTTGCACGATGATCATAAATGTAAAGAAAACAGGGATCAGATTCATTTTTCCGGAAATGCGTAAAGTGTTCAAATAGTAATATGCACCAATAAGCGATGGCACCAGATAAGGCAAATAACGCGAGGAGCCTGCATATTCCAGCCCCAGCTCAATACGTCCAAAAGATAAATTAACAGCAAAAATAAGAGAGTATGCGATCAAAACAGCAATTACATAATAACTAATCAGACCTTTGTTCCAGACAGCTTTGGAAGGAATTATTTTAACCAACGCTTTTACAAGTATAAATACCAAAACACTCAAAACAAATAGTCCAAAAATTATTTGCAAGAGGCCAACACCTTTCAACCCAAAGAGCCCGGCATAACTCAAAGACATGTAAAAAAGATATTGCCATGGTTCGTTCCATAAAAATGAAGTGTGATTTTTGGCGTATCCCAAGTCATAATCAATAAAGAAGATAAGCAAGGTAGTCAAAGCGAACATTAAGGAAATCAGATTTGCCCAAGCTTGTTTTTTTGCACTATTGCCAAAGGATTTTATTAATAGGAAGGTGAAATATATCACGGTAATGGTCCCCATAAAAAAGCCAAAACTTGAAAATACAAGATTCAGGTTAATGATGATTAATGCCGCGTGACGAGCCAGCATACCTTTGATGAAAAAGGACAGGCAATAAAGCGAAACAAAAAGTGCAGGGATCGCGCTGTGCGACATAAACGGCGTGATGGTAAGCACCTCGAACTGGTTCAGCGACAATACTACAATTACTATGGACAGGTCAAATGGGTTGAGATTGCCAAACAATTTACGTTTGATTTGCAGGTAAACAACCGCACTTGCAAAGAAAAGAACAGCTATGCCCATCGAAACCCAATTTGAATTCCATCCGCTAAGGTCATTTAGCCAGCCCGTTATTACCAAACCCAAACCTTGCCTTTGCGGCCCAAATTGACTGACAAACTGCTGGAAAACTGTCTGTACTTGAATGAAATTCCTGTGAAAATCCCACGCATCAGAGAAAAGAATATTCACACTGAAACGATACGTAAAATAAAACCATCCTATTGAGATGCTCAATGCGGCGACAAGGCTTGCATATCGAAAGAATGAACTGCTGTTAATGCTACGAAATGTATTCTCAGAAAATGATTTAATATGTTGGCACATAAAAATTTGGTTTTACGAATCTATTATTATTTCTCAAAAAGCAGTTTCATCTGCCTCGGATTGAAGCCATGATGTTCTTCGATGCTAATGGCATCCACAATTCTGAGGTACTTCAAAAATTTGATGATATAATCAACCAGTGGCGAAGGCAAGGTAATGATTATCCTGCCTTTTGCCAATAAAAGCCGGCTGCACGATGCTAAAAATGCAGGCTGGTCTCCGTCAGGAATATGCTCAAAAACCGCCAAAGCTGTGATGCAATCAAACTTTTGTTCTGCCAGTTTTTCTGATGAAAAACCAACCCTGTTCAGAACAACGCCCGCAGGTAATTGTGGCGTGAGGCTTTCAACGTTGGAGTCTATACCTGTTCCCGTAATTGCTTTATCTATTAGATAATGGAAAAACTCGCCCTGATGGCAACCAATGTCAAGCAGGCGGCTTCCGGGCCTGATGTGTTTTCCGGCTGCCCGAAACCGACGTTTTCATAAGTAATAATCAAACCATTTCATAATTAAATCTTTGATGTCGTGTATTTACTGATAGCATAACTGAAAGCGATGCTATCACTTTTAAAATGTGATTACATCATTTCGAGTAAACCTAATGAGAATAAATTCACTTTTGATTCAATTCTACTAAGCATATTTCCGGGAAACGGGTGCAATCAAAGTTGCCAACATACTTTCAATCCTTCATTTTCACTTTTGGACTGAGGCCGGGAATCCTCAGAAAGAAACTCGAGAAAATTTTAATTACTCCTGGCATAAGCAGCGTCAGAGATAGAATCAGCAGGCGGAAGGTTAAGCTTACATCTTCGATGTTCCCAAAGATACCTTTGTGATGAAGTATCACATCAAAAAAATGGCTGCAACGGTAATGATAACAAAAGCTGCAAGCTGAGCCAAAAAAATGAAGAAGCGGTTTTTCGTCATGATTTACAGATTATAGTTTTTCCAGTTGAACCAAAAGCAAGGCCCCCAGTGGGATTTTCCATTTAGCAGGTAATAAAAAAGCCCTCGAATTCAAAACCACCAAGTGAGGAAATAATTTTTTATCTGATGTAAAAATCACAATTACGAAATCAGAATCCTGATGGTTTTGGGCAATTCGTAAAAGGATTTGCCATCGTTTGAGATCACCATAAATTTTATTTCATGTACTCCTTTGCTGATATCGCGCACCGGAATTCGCAACTCCCAGCCGCTGTTGACATAAGCATCATTTCGCAAGACACGCGCAACATCCCCACGTGCCAGCCCATATTTTGAAGTAAACTGCTTACCATCAATTAAGGCAATAACATTTGATGCAGCCACTTTCTGGTTTTTATCCACGGCCCAGCCTTTTATGGTTAACATTCTTCCGTCAACAGGAATGGGCTGTGGAGCTTGCGACACTAAGTATTGATTTACGTAGTCGATGGCGTAATCGGTAGTTTGGCTTAATCGTGTCAATCCGTGTAAATGATTGATGGTATCAGGATAATAAAGCTCAACCGTAACACTGGCTTTGTTATTGAAAATATGTTTTCTGTCCGGATGCAAGGCAGTGATCACAATTTCATTTTTACCGGCATTCAGCATGCTTGAAGGCATTACTATACCCCAGTCAAATAGAGCCGCCTGATTTGTTAGATACAAATCAGATACGAATTGCGATTCGAAAGCATAATCGCCGAGCTCGGCAATAATACCACCCGAAGGAAACTGTTTCATTTCATCCGTTGCCCGGCCCTTAATCAAAAAATAGTGTGTTACTGACGAATCAATCCAACTGTCTGCGCTAGTGATATGGATGCTTGCCGGCATTGGTAATTGGTTCAGGCTGTTGAAATCAACAAACGAACCTCGTGGGGCAAGAGCTTTTATGGTGTGTAAAGTCGTGGTATCGTAAAACTCACCTTTCAGTACCACAGCCTTCACATTATGTACACCGCCACCAATTTGATGCCCCGGAATATAACTTATCCATTCGCCAAAAGGGGCATGGGCTTCATCACAATACTTGGCTTGCGTATTGAATTTTTCTATGCCGAAAAACTTATCGCCAACCATTACATAAACCTTCGAAATGTCTGTTTCTTCATTAAAAATTCCACGTACGAAAATCACTGGTGCAGCCGAAAAAATTGTATCCTTCCCGGCCGGCATGTTATTGATGGCCTTAATTGATAAACCCTCGAAAAAATTACCCGGTTTCAAATCAGAAAGGTTTACGGGCGGCGTGTAAGAGTTTTTTAAATTGACGGCCTCAAAGAAATCGTCAATCTTTTTGCGGTGTTCCCTGATGTGATCGGAAATGTTTTCTTTATTCACATAAGCGCCAAAAGCCCCAACGGGCAGCGTGTCGCAACGGTTGAAAAGCCTGTCGGTGATCAGATTGGATGTGTGCGAGGTATAGTGCGAAGCTTCGAAATAGAAAAAGTTGTTTAAGGTAACCTCGTTGAGCCCGCCAAAATCATAGAAACCAGTGATTTCAGCAAGTGCCTCCAACGATTCAAAATACATATCCATGTTCGAATTAAGAAAAGAAACATAATGAACCGGGTTGATGAAAAAGGTAATGTTAATAGCATTGCGCTCGGCTATTTCCTGTATTTCCGAAATGCTTTTCATGTTATCGCTGAAATTACGGAATGAAATATACTGAGCAAACGGTTTGAGGAAGATTTCTTTCTGCACATGTTTTTCAACATCAGCATTTAGTTGGTCTTCGGCTTCACTTATTGCAGTCCCTTTTGCCATATCGGTTTGCCAGTATAAATGGCCTTTACCTGTTACAGTTTTGATGAACATTATATCAGGCCTGTTAAAAAGATACAACCGGTAGAATGAAATTTTCTCGCTGAATGTTTCCGGGTATTTTTTTCTTCCCAGGTTTTCTTTCGGATAATTGTAGGGTTCAAACAGCGACATGTGGTCTAAAGCAATTATCAGGTTTTTAATTTTAACACCCTTTCGCAACAGGTATTTAATATCTTCAAGATGTTCATAGGCAACCCCGTTACTGTAGGTCATGTTGTAATAATTGCCGTTGGTGAAGTTTGCGGGATCGAAATAGTTAACTCTTGATGACCCAAAAATGAAAGAATCATAAACATCTTTATGATTGAGTAGGTATTTGATCTTAGTGTGCCGTTTATTGGCTGTTTCATGATGGTGAATATGGGGTTTTGCAAAAACATCATAAGGATCAATGATGACATTAAAATAAAGCAGCGGCGACCAAACCAAAATGCCAAGAAGAAATATCAGAAAAAGCGATTTGAAAAATTTTGCGAATGCCATGACAATTAAAACTGAAAGTAAATAAACTGTTTTTGGTTGCCAAACTGGCCGTAGTAGATGAATGCTGCTATTGCAAAGGCATAAATTGTCCATCGAAATATTGTCCCGATATTTTCGATATGCAACACATGCTGTTTTCTTCGCTGAACCCACTCAACCATTACAAGCAAAAAGATCATGATCATATTTTTTGAGAGCAATATTTCATAAAGCGTGGCGACATCAGGGAAAAAATTCAAGGCCAGACTGTGGTAATAGTTAAAGGCGCGCCCTACACTATCGGATCTGAAAAATATCATCGAAAAGGTAAACATCAAAAAAGTGATCAGCATTTGCAAAACTTCTTTTGCTGATGGCAGAAATCGGTTTTCGGCAACAATGCCGTTGTGTTTTCCTTTGGTTGGCGACAGCAATAAAGGGAGGTAAAAAAATGCATGCAGCGCGCCCCAAATAATGAACGTCCAGTTGGCTCCATGCCACAGACCACTCAGTACATAAGTTACGAAAATGTTTCGGATGTAAATTGATAGCTTTACCCTGCTGCCACCCAGAGGAATAAAAACATAATCGCGAAACCAGGTAGAAAGTGAAATATGCCAGCGCTGCCAAAACTCGGCTATGTTGCGCGAGAAAAACGGATAAGCGAAGTTACGCATCAGATTAAAACCAAAAAGCCGCGCCGTGCCGATGGCAATATCAGAATATCCGGAGAAATCGCAGTATATCTGAAAAGCAAATAATATCGCAGCAAAGAGTAAGGTAACTCCAGGTATGGTGCTGTAATCGCCTTGGTTAAAAACATGATCAACCTGCATAGCGATGGTGTCGGCGATAACTACCTTTTTTATGAGCCCCCAAAGTATTTGACGCAACCCGTCTTTTGCGGCGGTTGCATCAAAGGTTCTTTTGCTGTTGAACTGGGGCAGCAGGTGGGCAGCTC
>CAYNDN010000225.1:5946-7917 GCA_964395075.1 uncultured Lentimicrobiaceae bacterium
ATGGGGCCTGCAACCAGTTGTGGGAAAAAACTTACGAAGGCAAAAAAGGAAATGACCTCACGCGTTGGCTCCATTTTCCGGCGGTAAATATCAATGGTATAACTGAGCGTTTGAAACGTATAAAAACTGATTCCCACAGGCAACACAATGCTGAGTGACCGTGGATGCAGAAATACGCCAGCCTGCGCTAGTACTTCAAGGAGCGAGTCCACAAAAAAGTTGAAATACTTAAAAGATCCAAGCAACCCCAGGTTAATTGCCAGACTGAGGATTAAAAGTATTTTTCGTCTGATTTTGTCGGAAGAGCGGTGAATGGCTTTCCCTAAAATGAAATCGGCCAGCGAACTGATAAAGATCAGGCTAAGAAAACGCCAGTCCCACCAACCATAAAAAACATAGCTTGCAATTACCAAAAGCAAATTTTGATGCTTTAGGTTGCTTCGGAAAACAAACCAGTAAAACAGAAAAACTACCGGTAAGAAAATCGCAAATGTGAAGGAGTTGAAAAGCATATTTTATGATTGTTTCATATACCTGTGAAGCCTGGATTTGAATACGAAATAACCAGGCATTAAAACCATACCGTTGAAAAAACCGGCTTTGCTGATAACTATATAAGCCTTGCGAAGCAATGAGTTGGTTTGAAAATATTTCGAATAAAACATGATGAGCGCAAAAATGCGTATTTTTTTCCGCCAGGGCCAGATTGAATGATAGGTTTTTATTTCGGAGAGCAGCGCGCGGAGTAGTACCGGAACGATTTCAGCGGGTAATTTTTCGACGCCTGAAGCCAGATACCGTATGGAAACTTCACCCCATTTTTGCTTGTCGTTATCCATGTTGTTTGAACTGTATTTGTATTCTGGCAATTGAAAAGTACGACAGAGTTCGTTTACATCTTCTCCACAGTTTTTCCAAACTACGAGGCGCATCGCTTCGGGAAGTTGAAACTTTTTACCGGGTATCCTGAGTAAAAAAACAGGATCAAATAGTCTGAACAACTCTGAAAGTTCAGGTTTTTCATAAAACGGAAAATGCTCATACACTGCACTCAACAGGGTAACGCTTTCGTAAGTTATTGCCTTGTTTATCCGTTTATTTTCGGTGGGGTTTAAAGCGGTTGATAAAATTTTAAACCTTTCAATAAATCCTCTAAAAAGCCCCATTTTGTTTTCCGAAAGGTCTTCGTAACGTTGTATCTGTAACGCATCATCTCCAAATACTTTCCTGATGTTATTAGAATATATAATAAACTGGTGCACCCTGATTTTGGCTATTTTCGGCAAAACCGATTGAAGAGAATTGCCGGATTTAATCACTTCCTGGAGTGCGCTTTCAGTCCATTTAACAGGATGCCTGATCACCATCAGGATTTTAATTTTTACCTGCGGATTTGTAATCCTAATAAGATAGTCCCAAAGCTTTTCAAGTTCCACGGTGGTAAAACCTGAGATTTCTTCACCCGAAAAAATCAAGGTATGCCCACTGAAATTTTGAATTTGAGTTTTCAACTGCCGGTCGAAAGCACGATTTTGTTTTTCGATGGCTTCTCTGGTGGTAAAACCATTTTTAATATTCATCCTGTCCTTTTCCGGCTCACTGCGAAACATATTTACGAATGGAATAGAATGATTAAATTCTTCACTTTCCATAAACCTGAAAGCCGGATAAAGGAAACCCTGCTCTGCCAGCAAATGCCTGCTCGCACCAAAACTTTGCTGGATGGTGGTGGAGCCGGTTTTGTGTGGCCCTATGTGCAGGTAAATGTTTTTGATCATCTCAGGTAAGTTCAAAATTTCGGGCTAAATCTTTATATTATTTTATCCCTTTCAAAGTAAAATAAAAAAAGGTTTTCTGCTGTCCGCCTGGTGGTTTGGTTCTGCGATAGGTTATTTTACCGCCGGGAGGTTAATATTTTTGAAAAATTACTCGTCTATTCGACTTTCTTAATAGACACTACCCATCGAAAAT
>CAYNDN010000226.1:0-2790 GCA_964395075.1 uncultured Lentimicrobiaceae bacterium
TTACAACTAATATTCTGCCATAATTTGGCAGAATATTAGTTGTAAGTTTCTAAAGCGTCAAATAAGTTATTCCGGGTAATATTGTTTTCCTTAATTTTGACCGGCTTTTAAAAACTTAACACCATCACACATGATGTAAAAATTAAACCTGTATGCCGAAAATTATTGACCATGAACAGTCTAAAGCGATTATCTCGAAGCTCAACGAAAGGGAAAAAGAACTGAAATGTCTTTACAAAGTCCAGAGTATTATTCACGACAACCTTCCACTCGACAGCTTTTTGATGGAGATCGTTAAACACATCTGGGGTGGCTGGCAATATCCGATGATCACGCGGGTGAAAATTACTTTCGAAGGAAAGGTTTACAGGGAACCCGCATGGGATGAAACCGAATGGGTGCAGCACTCCGACGTCATCATCGACGGCAGGGTGCTGGGTAAGATCGAGGTGTTCTATACACGATTTGAGAAGCTGATCACCGATAGCCAGTTCCTGCCCGAAGAGCAGAAGTTGCTGGATACCATCGCCGAAAAAGTAAGCAGCTATATTTTCAGTCTCCGGCTCAAACGCACCATCGAAGCCATCGAACAGCAGGAAAATGACAAAGCAGTAGCGGAGGTTACCAAAGATTTGCTACTACCGGTTGAAACCAATGTTCACTGGATGTGGCGAAAGGAAATGGCAGATAAGATCGCTGAAAAGACAAATCTTGAAAAGTTTGGCATTGAAGCGATGTACCTCATTGGCAGTGCAAAAAATGCTACCTCCGGCCCGGCTAGCGATATCGATTTGATAATTCACTTCAAAGGCAACTCCCGCCAGGAAAGCGAAATGCGCTGCTGGTTCGGGGGATGGAGCCAGTGCCTCTCGGAGGTAAATCTGAGCCGCACGGGCTACAAAACTGACGGCCTCCTGGATTTGCATGTCATCACCGACAAGGACATTGCCGAGAAAGATAGTTATGCAGTAATGATTGGCAGGCCAACCGATGGTGCCCGCCTACTGAAAAAGAAACAATAATATGAAAGGCCTTTTTGTATCCGACCTTCACGGAAAAATCAGTAGGTACGAAAAACTCTTTTCCCTGGCAAAGGAAGAACAGCCGGAAGTACTGTTCATCGGGGGCGATATCCTTCCTCATGCCATGAAGGGATCGGATAGGTATGATGATTTTCTGGATGATTATTTTATCCCGGAATTTATAAAACTCAGGGATCAAATGGGTGATCGATATCCGAAAATATTTCTGATCCTCGGCAATGACGATCCGGCCATTGAGGAACATAAAATTATTGAGGCGGAGGGACAAGGGATTTTAACTTATATCAACGAAAAGAAAGTTACCCTGGGGGAGTTTTCGTTTTATGGATATTGTTTTGCACCGCCTACACCATTTCAGTTGAAAGACTGGGAAAAATACGATGTTTCCAGGTATGTGGATCCCGGCTGTACGCATCCTGATGAGGGGTTTCGATCTGTTGAACCACCAAAGAATATTGTTTTTGAAACCATCCAAAATGACCTCGAAAAACTAACAGCAGGTGAAGAACTGTCGAAGGCAGTTTTTTTATTTCATTCACCACCCTACGAAACCCATCTCGACCGGGCTGCCTTGGACGGGCAGATGATTGATCATGTACCGCTGGATGTACATGTGGGAAGTATTGCCATCAAGCGATTTATCGAAGAGCGGCAGCCGCTGCTCACGCTGCACGGGCACATTCACGAATCCACCAGGCTCACCGGAAAGTGGAAACACCAAATTGGTGAAACCATAGCCATCAATGCAGCCCATGACGGCAATGAGCTAAGCGCTGTAATTTTGGATCTGGAAAATCCCGGGGATGCAAGGCGTTTGTTGGTTTAATTCGTTCCTGTAACGTGCGGGAGCTCCAGGTTTCCATTTTACACATTTCAATATAGAATGATCGTTTTAACTCATCATCAATATAAACAATGGTTTTAATATGAGTCCATGGCAATTGTCTCCGCAGCACGGAGACAATGTCTCAATTGCTTCTCACTCCATCCCTTCCCATACTCGGAAGTTAATTGTGCCGAAAGCATCGAAATAATTTGTTTGCCGTAAGCAGCACGTTTGTTTTTCAGAACCACCTCATTGATGCGTTTGCCGATATGCCAGTACAGCATGCTAAGTTCGGCGTTTACTGTAACAGCAACACTTTGACGGCTTTATTCAATGAGGTTTTCAACCTCTTCAAACAAAGTGCTGACTGTCCTGATGATTCTTTGATTATAATTGTTGTTCATGTTTTCTGAAATTTTTATTCTAATCCCGCTCCAATTCCACTTCCGCATCCTTCCGGGTGCCGAGCAATATCGCCATCCAGCGTGTTTCATGACTCTTTTCTAGCATGATTTTGATAACCATGGTAATGGGCACCGAAAGAAACATGCCCACCACACCCAGAATAAAGCCCCAGAACAGCAGCGACAGAAAAACCACAAAAGTGGAAAGCCCCATGCCCTTGCCCATCATTTTGGGCTCTACGGCATTGCCGATAATCATATTTACTGAAATAAAAATAACCGTAGTCCAGACTACCCCGGTTAGTCCGAGTTGCACCAGTGCAAAAACCACCGCCGGTATGGCCGCAATGATGGATCCGATATTGGGAATGTAGTTGAAAAGAAAGGCAATGAGCCCCCAGATGATGGCATAATCCACACCGATGATCAGCAGACCGATCCAGATAAGAATGCCGGTGAGCAGGCTGGTCACGGTTTTGATGGAAAGATAGTGGCGGATGCTGCTGCTGATTCGGCT
>CAYNDN010000226.1:2800-5603 GCA_964395075.1 uncultured Lentimicrobiaceae bacterium
AGGTTTTCCACGGATTCGTTGGAACCTTTCAGGATGGCGCGGGTTTTCAGGTTGATGCTGTCGAGCTCCAGCAGCAGGAACAGCGCCAGGAAAACGATGGTAAACGCATTGCCCATGAAACTGCCGAGCTGCCCGAGAAAATTGGCCGTGAGGTTCATCACCCGCGATGGATCAAGCATCCCGGTCATGCTGTCTTTGGAAACCTGGAAGCCCATGTCGCTGAGGAACTGCAACAGTCCGGCGCTCATCTCCCGCAGGTTGGATTCGTATTTAGGAAGATCGTTGGAGAACGATGACAGCGATGACCGGATCAATTCACCAAATCCGAATGATATGCCAAGAATCAAACTAAACACAATCGCAACAGCCAGCCCCAGCGGGACTTTTCGGCTTTTAAGCCACAAGATGGGATACGCCAGCACAATGCTGATGAAAAATGCCAGCAACATCTGGGTGATGAAATTGGCAGCATGCATTACGCCGGCAAGGATAACGATAACAGCTGCTATCACCACCGTAACATTCATTTTTGAAGAATCGCCCGAATTTTTTTCCATAACCAAATCAGTTGAAGTATAAGTTGCGAAAATAAAAATTCTACTGTCATGTAGAAATTTCGGGGCTGCTCATTTCCATTTTGTTGGGGAATTATTTAACTTTACCGTATCTTTTTCTCAAAACAAATGATTTGAAATTTTACCATGTTTATCAATCTCTAAATCAAATTGCTATGAAGAAATGCCATTTTTTGCTATGGATGTTGGTAGTGATGACAGGCAGCCTGTCTTTTGCTCAGCTAAACCATTCAACCATCTGTTCCGAAAAGGAAAGCGGACTTATTCCCCCAACCGAACTTACCGCCGATAATCTTGGGCTGGGTATGGTGCAGCTCGTCTGGGAATTTGATCCCGCAGACGATTTTCAATATTACAAGATTTACAGGAATGGTAGTTTGATAGATTCGCTTACCGAAACATCATATCTCGATTCGTTACCGATTTTCAGTATTTATGAATATGAGGTAACGGCATTTTACGATGAGGGCGAATCGCAGCCTGCCGGGCCCGTGGAAATCGAATGGGTGGCACTGCCCATTATCGAGGTAAGCCCGATGGAAATTAACGAAACCCATCTCTGTTCATCCCTGACCACCTCACAAACCCTCACAATTTCAAATGTTGGTGAAGTGCCGTTAGATTGGGAGCTGGTTTTTGACTCCACTGATTTCTTTGGTAAAAAAGCTTTATCTGTTGAAAAAAAAGAAAAACCACTCACAGAAAATCACAATATTAATAATAAATCGGATAATGATGTTGGTGTTTTTTTGATCAATCAACCTCAAAATGGCTGGGGTTTATCCAATAATGAACCGATAAAAATTACACTAAAAAATTATGGCAACAACAGCCAAACGGAAATTCCTTATGTAGTATCATGGGAAGGGCCTACCGGAATAGGAAGCATAAATGGGGTGTTTTTTGGAAATCTGAGCAGTGGTGACACAACCAGCATAACCTTAGCCGAAACTGTAAATCTTTATGTTGGTGGACAATACTTGTTTGAGGCTTGTACATACCTAAACAACGATCAGAACCTAGATAATGATTGTGAAACAAGACAGGTTTACAATGATGTTGACAACAATTTGCCATGGTATTCTCTTTATTCTTCCGGTTGTACTTGGGGTGATGGTTTGATCTCCTGGAATCTGAAAAACGTTTCTGTTCCCGAAATACCATGCGAAGGAACTCCCGAATGGTATCATGATTATAAAAACAAAGTTCATCTGGTAGCCCCCGGCGAAACCTACATGTTAACGGTTATTGCGGGATATTCGCAAACCTATTTTGATGTGTGGATCAATTATAACAATGATTGGTTCGCTATCGATGATGAGTTGGTTTTGAATGATGGATATTGCGAACAGGCAAACCAGAAGTACACTTTTGAGATTTCAATCCCGGATACTGTGCCAACCGGATTTCACATTTTAAGGTACAGAACCAATTGGACGGCTCCCGTACTACACTTTTGGGAAACCTATACTTATGGTAACTGCTGCGATTTTATGGTTTATGTTAGTGATGAGATAGAATGGCTTGAAGCAGATACGCTCTCCGGGACAATTGAACCATGGCAAAGCCAGGAAGTTACGCTCACCTTTAATTCCGAAGGCCTTGATCCCGGAACTTACTTCACCAATCTGGTAATCCAAAACTTCGACCCATTTAACCCGGTGGTTGAAATCCCTGCCCAGCTGGAAGTCCAGGATGCTGAAATTAGTTATACATGGGAACCGGAATACTTCGAGTTTGAATTTTTCATCACCGAAGATCCCGGAATAGATTATCTCACCATCGAAAATACAGGAACAGATACTTTGGAGGTAGATTTTGAAATTGAATACATCGAACCTGCGGAGGATGAATGGCTGAGCATCAACCCGCCTACAGCAGGCATTCCGGCTGGTGGGGAGCAAATATTTGAAGTAGCTGCTGATCCCTCATATTTATACGGCTATCACGGCGAAGCTAACCTGATGTTAAACACCAGCGATGTTTGTTTCCCTTCGCAAACCATCCCGGTAACGGTGGATGTGATTGGGGCTGTGGATGAATTTGAAAAAGCAATAATCAAAATCTTCCCCAACCCTGCCAATGATTTATTGAACATCACCTCAGATGTTGATATAGAAACGGTCATCCTGCAAAATCACTTTGGGCAGATTATCAGAAAGGTTGATGGTTCAGGAAAAGCAAAACAGATCGATACCTCCGGGATAGAAGGAGGCTTTTATTTTATT
>CAYNDN010000226.1:5613-7869 GCA_964395075.1 uncultured Lentimicrobiaceae bacterium
ACGATAATTCAAAACAAGCAATCCGAATTTAGAAAAGTAATAATCCGATAGTTATCAAAAATCTGTAAGGTTTTTTTGCATCTATCTGATAGTTAGAGTTTTTATATTCACCTTAAATCCGCAAAAAATAATCAGGGATCGAAATTAGTGTTTTCACAGGGGAATTTTCTGAAATGTTTGAAAAAAAACGACACTTAAGAACTTCTTTTTGTATCAATTTTGCTGGAAAAGCGTGAGGTTGTGCCGATGGTGGAGTACTTTCGTGTTTTTTAATGCCATGATAGAATCGATAAATGAAAAAATCGGATGCAAAATTTTGTAATGTTCAGATATAAAAGCATTTGTGAATTTATTTCTCGTTTTTTCAAGACATACCTCTCCCTGCTAGCCTCAGGTTAAGCTATGAAAACAGTGGGTTTTTACACCGACAGACGTTCGTAAGGCTTGCCGGTGTAAAGTTTGAGCATCCATTGCCTTGCGGTAAAAATCCATTTGCCAGCTACCGATATAAATCTGAAAATAAATCGTTTAAGCCGGGTTGTTGGCTTAATGTCGCCAAATACTTTTGATACCAATCCGACAAAGTAGTTGTAAAAGTTTTTTATCATGGCGGTGATGATTAAAAAGACTGTGTTTTCGTTCATAAAAGATCATGGAAGGTGCTTCCATCCAAAATCATTGTTCATCACATCAAAGAGTTTTTCACTGCTACCCCGCAGGTTATAAAATTCTATCACTTCTTTTTCGGTACGCTCCCAGTCATTGGTTAAAATTGAGCGGTAAATTAAGTTGTCGCCGGTGAACAGGTCTATCTGGTTATTTTTGCCCTTTTCCCGCATAATGACCAGGCGGTATTTTTTTTTGCTCAAAAAATTGCGTAAAGGGTATTGAGGCTACCTCATACTGTTTGTAATTAATTTCTACGGTTTGCCATGTTTTAATTTCAGTTATTTGCCTGGTAAGTTCAGCGGATTTATTGGCCCTGATATAAAATAGTTCGCTGTTTTCTGCAACGACTTCGATAATCTCTTTTGAGTAACTCCCTGCATCCATCCTGGAGCGGTGAACTCTTACATCGTTTTCATTCAACAGGTTATATGCACGGGTAAGCGTTGCTGCCTGTTCGAGTTTTACATTGGCGTTGCCATCCCGGTTTTCGATATAAACGATTTTGTCGCCAATGGATGCTACACCAGGAAAATAGCCTTTTGTATGCTTGTAGGTGCTTTTAGCATCGTATTTTTCGGTAGCAATCACCTGGTTGTCATAATCAAAATCATAGCTGATACCTTTTTGAAGCTGGCTTGTCAATAGTAATGACTTAATATTTAAGCGATTGAGACTCATGTTAATGTTAAATTCATAATCTTTGTCCTGCTTAGAAGTATAGCTTGTGTTTGGGGTTGCCAATTCTTTGATGCCACGCAAAACGGTGTCGGCACTTGGCACGTTATTTCCGGGTATGGATTTTAGGTACTTGCCAAAATGGGTATGGATATCCTCGGCGCAACTGCCGCCACTAAAAAACACATTCGCCAGATTTCTTATTATTTCACTATAAGTGTACCCGACAGTCTTTACTCTTTCACCAATCTCATTATCAATAAGTTGTGATAGCCCGCAATTGTTAAAGCTTTGATTAACAAAAGAAATTCCTGCAAAAGGACTTACGTTTGATAAAGTTTTTTGTATTTTCATGCCTGAAAAGTTTTAATCCATTTTTTTTGATTTGATACCACTAAAATAGATGAAATTTTTCAGCCGTTAAACATTGTGTAAAATACTTTTGCACAATGTTTTAACGGTTTTTGTTAATAACGCTTTTGCGGATTTAAGGATTTATTTTTTTTTTGAATGACACAAAAATCCCGACATTCTAACATTATTACCAAACCTGCTTTTATAGGTTGTTGTAGCCAATTTTAGGACACCCTGCATAAAAAAAAACTGACAAAAAAAACCACAAGAGCCGAAACCCTTGTGGTTTTAAATAAATGATCCTATAATGCAAGGATTACACAGAAACACCACCCAAAACAGTTTCAAGTTGCATTTCTTTCAAAATTCTATCTTGAATAGGTTGAGTTAAGTTGTTGATTTCGTCAGTACCCCAAGTGATACCGACAACTGTTCTTGTAGGACGACTTCCAAAAGGTTGTTCTGCCAATTTCAAATAGGCATCTACTACCCATTGTGGGTCAGGAGCGTTTTCACTTTGTAACATCTGAGCAAAATTTTCACCCATTGCAGTTGGAA
>CAYNDN010000227.1:0-7758 GCA_964395075.1 uncultured Lentimicrobiaceae bacterium
AGGCATATATTGAATGAAGTTTAAATTATGTACCCATTCATTTTGGAAAAGAACCTAATATTTACTTTAGACTTTCCATAACATTTTTGCCAGTCTTTATTACACTCTTATTCGGTTCATTGATTATAAATAAGAACTATCTTAAATCATTATCCATCAATGAAAAAGAAAAAAACATTGTATTGGAAATTGTAAAATATAACAAGGAACCAGAGATTTATACTATTAATTTTAGTGAATTGAAAGTAAGGATAACACAAATTCAGTATTCTTATGATAAATGGTATAAAATTCAATTTTACAAAAATAGAAAACTGGTATTTCAACAAAGGGAATTCAAAGAATGGGACAAGGATACTTTCGACAAAATAGCAGCTAAGGTTAAAGAATTGAAATCAAAGAAAATATAGAGTCCATAATTGTTATCTCTGCTTTGAGGCGCAAAACTTCGGTGAATACGCATCGGGCCTCATAAAGATATCGCAGCATTTAAAGTCGGCACTAAACTAAGACTTGCTATCACGGATTTGTTCCAAAGGAATCCCTTCGGGGCACTCCGAGTGCTGGGCTACACCACCGGTGAAATCAACAACCAACAATACAACGGCAACATCTCCGAGATGTACTGGAAAACCCGCCATTTCATTTCATCAATCAATCTCATATCCTGAAAATTTTTTTTTTAAAAAAACAATTTTGGAGACAATTGAATGAACTAAGCTACGTAAGCGAAGAAGGCGACCAAAGAAATGGCAATTAAAAGTGCTTGTTGTAAAAAGTGCCAGCGCGGATTTGCAATCCGTGCGATTTACAATAAGTTGATTGCAAATCCTCACAAACAAATTCAATTCACTCTCCGCCATAAACCTCAACCATCTTTTTATGGTTAATCCGTAAACAACTACATTTGCCGTATGATACTTGTAACAGGCGCAACTGGACTTGTGGGATCGCATCTGCTGCTGGAACTTGCCAGGGATGGCCGGAAGGTGAGGGCACTGAAACGCAGTGATGCCAGCCTTGAAAAAGTGAGAAAGACTTTTTCGTGGTACGATGCTGACTTTGAAAACCTGATGAACAGGATCGAATGGATGGGCGGCGATGTGATGGATATCTTTTCGCTGGAGACAGCCCTGGAAGGCGTGGAGCAGGTTTACCACTGCGCGGGAAAGGTATCGTTCGACAAGCGCGACCGGCATTCGTTGCTGCGCGTAAACCAAAACGGAACTACCAACCTGGTGAATGCGGCACTGGAATCAGGGGTAAAGAAAATATGCCATGTAAGTTCAGTTTCGGCACTTGGCAAAACCCAGCAGGGCGAAACCATTACGGAAAATCATTTCTGGAAAACCTCGCGGCAAAACTCCATTTATGCTATTAGCAAATATGCAGCAGAGCGTGAGATTTGGCGTGGCCATGAGGAAGGTCTGGATGCGGTTGTGATCAATCCTTCAATCATCATTGGTCCCGGTGACTGGGTGAATGGCAGTCCCCGGCTGTTTTCTACAATCTGGAAAGGTGTTCCTGCCTACACCGACGGAGTGGGCGGATATGTTGATGTGCGGGATGTGGCCAGCGTGATGATAAAACTCATGGAATCTGAACTTACCGGGCAGCGCTACATTGTATCATCTGAAAACTGGTCTTTCGAAAAGATCATCAAAACCATTGCTAAAGAGCTGAAGAAAAAGCCACCCCGGATTAAATTGTATCCCTGGATGGGTGAGATAGGATGGATTGGTGAACATTTCCTCAGGCTGTTTGGGCGAACACCCACACTCACCAAAGAAATTGCCCGGTCGGCATTTCACCAGTTTTATTATGACAACTCGAAAATTAAAGACGTGATCAACTACCGGTTTATCCCGATTGATGAAGCCATTAAACACACGGCAGGTATTTTTTTAGGTGATCACAAGTAAGAAGAAAAAGTGTTAAAAATCTATTTATTCGCGATTGCTGCGAATGAATAATTTTAATTTTGCCAACACAAAATACAAACCAGAAACCATTTTAAAAGCTTGAGAATATGAAAAAAACCGCATTGTTTTACTGGCCGGTAAAAGGTAACGTGGATATCTGCGCGAAAAAAATTAAAAGCCGGTTTCCGGATGGGAGCATTGATATGGATACCATCAAAAAAGTTGATCAGTACAACCTGGCTGATTATGATCTGATTATTGTGGGTGGCTCAACTGTGGGTGCTGATCATTGGGAAAAGGCGAGTAAGAACAACCTTTGGTTTGATTTCTTTTCGAAATTTGATCCTGAAGTGATGAAAGATAAGCCGGTAGCCATATTTGGCCTGGGCGATCAGATTTTATATCCCGACCACTTTGTGGATGGGATGAAAATTATTAAAGATGAATTTGATAATTGTGGTGCAAAGCTCGTGGGCCGCTGGCCTACCGATGGCTATGAATTTACAGGCAGTGATTCGGTTGAAGGAAATATTTTTTTGGGACTTGCGTTAGACCATGACCATCAGGATGAATTAACTGATCAACGCATCGAAAGGTGGGTGAATCAGTTGATCTCCGAAGCCAACTTATAAAAGTTTTTTGTTTTCATAAAACCTCCATTTAGCCCGCTGCTTAAGCAACAGCGGGCTTTTCTTTTGCCTTACTTCTCCAGCAGGTTAATCAGAAAAGTTGCGATTTCCGAAACCTTTAAAACATGATCAACCTTTGTAAGGCGAAGGGCAGCCTCCGGCATGGCCGAAACTTCAGCATCTTTCGGGTTTTGAACGATGGCCAGGCCACCACATTCTTTGATCTTTTTCAGGCCTTTACTCCCGTCATTGTTTGCGCCGGTTAAAACAATCCCGATCAGGTTGCTGCAGTAAGCATCCAAAGCCGATTCGAAAAGTACGTCGACTGATGGCCTGGAAAAATTTACCCGTTCTTCGGTTGACAGGGAAAAGGTGAAATTTTCCTCAACAAGCAGATGATAGTTTGGAGGTGCAAAATAGGCTACACCGGGCTTGATCTCTTCTTTTTCATCGGCTTCCTTGACCTGAATTTTTGAAAGCTTGTTGAAGTGGTGGATCATGTAGTTGTCGGATTGCGGGCTAACATGCTGCACGATGATCACCGGCAAAGGGAAACCTTCCGGCAGCAGAGGCAGAATCTGCCCAAGGGCATTCATGCCCCCGGCTGAAACACCGATGACTACTGCGGAATATTTCATTTTTTTTGTTGTTTTCGAGCTAACTGGTTGCTAAGTTACTACGTTATTATGGGTTACTAAGTTATTAAGTGTATAGGTTATGCTCTATGCGCTCCGCTCTAAGCACTATGCTCTCCGCGCTATGCGCTATGCGCTTCACCTACTCAAACTTCTTCCGGTAGATTTTCTGCTTCTCGGTGGTTACATCAAACTTGTGTGCGATATCGGCAAACCGCAAACTTTCCTTGCTGCCGAGGCAAAGAAATCCGCCGGGCACCAGGCTGTCGTAAAATAATTTGATCACCTTATTCTGCAACTCTTTATCAAAATAGATCATCACATTGCGGCAGATTACAAGGTTCATTTCACCAAACACACCATCCGTAACCAGGTTATGATCTGCAAAAACGATGTTTTCTTTCAGCGATTCATTCAGGATCACTGATTCATACCTGGCGTTGTAGTAATCGGAAAATGAAGCTTTGCCACCAGATTTTTGATAGTTCTGGGTGTACTCCTTAATGCGCTCAATCGGATAAATGCCGTTGCGTGCTTTTTGCAGGGCCATCTGGTTAAAATCGGTAGCATAAATTTGGGAGCGTTTTAAAAGCCCTTCTTCTTTTAAAAGAATGGCCATGGAGTAAACCTCCTCACCTGTTGCACATCCGGCATGCCAGATTTTGATAAAAGGATACGTCTTAAGCAAAGGCACAACCTCCTTACGCACAGCGAGGTAAAAATCGGGATCGCGAAACATCTCGGTTACGGTGATAGACAAATCCTGCAAAACTTCCTGGTAAAACACCGGATCGTAAAGCATTTTATTGATGAGCTCACATACGTTATCGAAATCCGATACCGAAAGCCTGTGTCGCACACGTCGCTTAATATGTGCTTTTCCGTAATTGCGGAAGTCATAACCAAATTTCATATAGATAGCCTGTAGAAACAGTTCAATCTCTATGTTCTCGTTTTCTTTGAGAAGTTCCTTGTCGTTATTTACTGATACAGCCATACCCTGAGTAATGAAATCAATTTTTCGGTATCTACCGGTTTGGTGAGGTAATCGCTAGCCCCGGCTTGAATGCATTTGTCACGGTCGCCCTGCATGGCTTTGGCCGTTAGCGCAATGATGGGCATCTTTTTATATTTCGGCTTTTGCCTGATCAGCCGCATGGCTTCATAACCATCCATTTCAGGCATCATAATATCCATTAAAACGAGGTTCACATCCGGTGTTTTCTCCAGTCTGTCGATACCCTCTTTGCCATTTCTGCCAACAACCACATCCATGCCCCTTTCTTCCAAAAGGCTCGAAAGGGCAAAAACGTTGCGCATATCATCATCCACAATCAGCACTTTTTTCTCTTTCATGATGTCTTCTTTGCTGTGGACAACCTTGAGCATTTTTTGCTTTTCCTCCGGCAGGTTCGATTCAACTCTATGGAGGAAAAGTGTGGTTTCAGCAAGCAATCGTTCAGGAGATTTTGCTCCTTTGATGATGATACTGTCAGAATATTCACTCAGCTTTTCCTCGTCCTCCCGCGAAAGTTCCTGGCCGGTATAAATGATGACCGGAATGCCATCGTTGTTTCCTTTTTTGCCGATTTTCTGCAGCAGTTCATAGCCCGAAATATCTTTTAGTCCCAGGTCGAGGATGATACAATCAAAGTCATCTTTTTTCATTTGTTCCAGGGCCTGTTTCCCGGTTGAGATGGAAGTTATATTGATGTCGTCATCATCGATGAGTTCTACCATGGCTTTGCGCATGTCGTTATCGTCTTCAATTATCAACAGCTTTTTAACGGGTTTGGAGATGTAGTCTTCAATCCTGGAAAAGGCACCTTCTATTTCTTCAATGCTGATGGGTTTGGTGAGGAAGCCAATGGCACCCTTTTTCATGGCTTCGATACTTTTGTCGCGCCCCGACATAAAATGAACCGGTATGTGCCGTGTTTCCGGATTTTCTTTCAGCCGGTCCATCACCTGCCAGCCATCAATACCGGGAAGCCCAATGTCGAGGATGATCGCATCAGGCTTGTAATAATCAGCATAATGCAGGCCGGTTTCGCCATTGGGGGCGATGAGGCATTTAAAACCTTTTTCGTGGGCCAGGTCGTAAAGGATCTGTGAAAAATCAGGATCATCTTCAA
This sequence comes from uncultured Lentimicrobiaceae bacterium, assembly GCA_964395075.1. Classification (GTDB taxonomy): domain Bacteria; phylum Bacteroidota; class Bacteroidia; order Bacteroidales; family 4484-276; genus SABY01. Next base: position 5,322 of record CAYNDN010000227.1, read on the forward strand.
TGATCAGGATAAATTTATCGCCTTTGTTGATGATCTTGCGATCGTCTTTTACACTTTCAGCCGGGCTTTTTGATGGTGCTCCGTTCCCGTTTTTCGGGATGGGCTTTGCCTGAACCGGCTTTGGTTTTTTATATGTTGCATCTGTTTTTGGGGCAGGTGCTGTTTCAACTATTCGGGAAGTATCCTTTGCTGGGGTACTGATTGCTTTTCCATCGCGTTTCACCGGCAGGTATAGCCTGAAAATTGAACCTTCGTTTTCTTTGCTTTCCATCTCAATGTCGCCACCCAGAATATGTGCAAGGTTTCTCGAAATGGTGAGCCCAAGCCCTGTTCCGCCATATTTTCGGGATGTGGTACCGTCGGCCTGGGTAAAAGCCTCAAAAATTGTTTTTTGCTGATCTGCCGGAATTCCTATTCCTGTGTCTTTCACTTCAAATGCTACTGTGCTGTCAGGTTTCATGCCTTGATCCTGCAATATTTTGGTAAGCCGGCCTGGCCTGAAAATGTTGAGGGTTACACTGCCTTCATGGGTAAACTTGATGGCATTGGAGATCAGGTTTCTCAAAATCTGCTGTAACCTCAGGCTGTCGGTGTGTATGTAAACCGGTGATTCGGAGGCGATGTTGATATTCAGATCCAGGCCTTTTTCAACAGTTAGTGGTTTAAAAATATCATTTACATCATCTGTAAATGATTCAAGATTGAGCCTTTCTTCGTTGATTTCCAGTTTTCCGGATTCGATTTTTGAAAGATCGAGAATTTCATTGATTAGCGAAAGCAGGCTTGAGCCGGATGAATGAATGGTTTTTGCCGACTGGATTTGCTTGTCGTTTAGGTTGCCGGTTTTGTTGTTGGATAAAATTTGGGAAAGCACCAGGATACTGTTGAGCGGCGTTCGCAGCTCATGCGACATATTGGCCAGAAACTCTGACTTGTACCGGCTTGCCATCTCCAGGTCTTCTGCTTTTTTCTCGATCTCAATTTGTGCAATCTTGAGCGCATCGTTTTTCTTGCGGATGTCGTCTCGCTGCTTTTCGATGGCTTTGGTGCGTTCTTCAAGCTCCTCATTGGTAACACGCAGTTCCTCCTGTTGGGTTTGTAGTTGTTGTTCCGATTCTTTGAGTGCTTTGGTTTGTTCTTCCAACTCTTCGTTGGCCTGTCGTAGCTCTTCCTGCTGCACCTGCAATTCTTCAGCCTGCTGCTGTGTTTTCGAGAGTAGTTTTTTCAATTCTGTCCGCCCTTTTGAAGCATTCAGCCCGATGGCCACATTTTCGCTGATGAGCCTGATAAACTGAAGCTGTTCTTCGCTGTACGCTTCAAAACTGCCAAGTTCTATAACCGCAATCACCTCATCATTGAAAAGGCATGGCGAAACCAACAGGTTTTTTGGAGGGGCTTCACCCAATCCTGATCCGATTGCAGTATAATTATCAGGAACATTCGTAATGATGATGGGTTGCTTTTCCAGCACAGCCTGGCCTACCAAACCCTGTCCGGGCTTGTATCCGGTTTCAATATTTTTGCGGTGCTTAAAAGCATAACTTCCAACAAGTTTGTAGGTATCTTCATCTTTGATATAAATGGCACCCACCCTTGCTTCGATGAGTTTACAAAGCTGACTGATAATTTTTTGTCCCAGCTCATGCACCTCCTGCTCACCACGCATTACATCGTTGATCTCGGCCTGGCTGTTTTTCTGCCATAGCTGACGCTGCTTTTCCTCGTTGGAGGATTTCAGGTCGGTGGTCATTTTGATGAGTGCCCTGCCTAACTCATCATGGTCTGAACGCATGGAAATATTTGTATCCAGCTCTCCTTTTGCTATCCGGTTGGCCTGTTGTACTACTTCACTAAAATTTTCAACGATCTGATTTATCGAGTGGGCGAGTTCGTCATCACTGCTACGGGGTTCTGTTTTGCGAGAAAAGTCGCCATTGGCAATGGCTGATGAAACATCCGACTTCTGCTTGAGGCTGGATTGCAGTTCTACAAACGAAGCATTCAGCATGCCAATTTCATCTTTTGTATCAACCTCAATATCTGTGTTCAGGTTGCCCGAAGCCAGTTTTTTGAGATTTTCAACTACCTTCAGAACGGGTCTTGAAATGGTTCCTGAAATCATCTTTGACGAAACAAATGTTATTACCGTAAGCAGTGCCACAATAACAAGTATGCTGATCAGCAGCAGGTTGATCACAAAAGTGTTGAGCGTGTCGATGGTGGATGAAAACCGTATTTCCATATCCGACATTTCGGCTTTGGCTTGTTCCAGGTTATCGAATAGTTCAGATTCCTCCGGATTATCCAGGTAGTTCCGGATGGCTTTTTTCACTTTGGTCCCGTTTCGATAAGCTTCGTCTGCAATGGCGAGCGCATCGTTCATTTGCGGGTTATCTATCATCATCATAAGTATAAACCTGGAGGCAAGTAGTTCGGC
>CAYNDN010000228.1:0-3390 GCA_964395075.1 uncultured Lentimicrobiaceae bacterium
GTCGGGATCGCATGTGATCAAAAATGGTGGCAGCGTTGTGATCACCTCCACCGGATCGATGTTTATCGGGCAATATTCAGGAAATCCAAGCACAATGAAACAAGACCTTATTGTGGAAAGCGGCGGTAGTTTTTCCAATGCAGGTTATCTTGACATTATCGACTGCCTGATCATCGAAAGTGGTGCTACTTTCACCATGACCGGCAATGTTGCTTACATCTGGGGATGGGAAGGCACTTACACACCGGCTATTCCTTCATCATTCTATGTTGGTGCCGGGGCAACGGGTGGAGTAAGCGGAGGTTCGTTTTATGTTCAGGGCCATGAACAATCAGGGTATTACGCGGTAAACATCAATGAACCCACATTTGATTTTACGGGTACTTCACATTTTTACCTCTACAACAATTCAGATCAATTGGCTTATCCCGATTTTTCGGCCTATTTTGTTAATGGCGTTGCATTTAATGATGTTACGGTAGAAAACCAGGGATCGGTCACCTCGATCTACGGGAATTTCCAGATTGATAACAATCTAACGGTTACGGCTCCCTCCGGATTAACCATTACATCGGGAGTAACTACAAATGTTCTCAGCGACCTCACGATAACCAATAACTTACCTTTTAGTTATTCTACGCTGATCGATCACGGACAATTGCAGGTTAATGGCAGCAGCCAGTACCAATGGTCGGTTGAAGGCCAAAAGTGGCACCTTGTTTCATCACCGATCACAAGCGCAACCACTACTTATTATAACGGCATGTACATGCAGGAATTTTCGGAGACGACGAATACCTGGACTGATATTACATCGACCACACAACCGATGAATGTGATGGAAGGCTATACTGTTTGGTTTCCGAATGCCTGGTGGCAAGGAACCTGGTTTACCGGGATTTTTAATACTGGGAGTATAGGTAGTAACAACAATCTCACCAACAATAACCAGGGTTGGAACCTGGTAGGGAACCCATATCCTTCTTCCATCGATTGGGATGCCAGCTCAGGATGGACAAAAACCAATGTGAACAATGCTATTTACCTTTACGATAATGGCACATGGGCAACTTATATAAACGGTACCGGTACAAATGGAGGAACCAGGTACATTCCCCCTTGTCATGGATTTTTTGTAAAGGCCAACGCACACCCCGGAACCTTAAAAATGAACAATGATGTGAGGGTTCATGAAAGTCCGGAATACATGAAAAGCGCTGGTGAAGGTCTTGTTCGGTTGAAAGTTTCGGACGAAGGTGATAATAAAATTGACGAAACTGTGGTAAGGATTATTGAGAACTCAGCAACCGGATTTGATGGCCATTTCGATGCCTATAAACTTTTTACTTTCGATACGCTGCACCCCCAGGTTTATACCTCACCTGATTTTCTTTCAATCAACTCTATTCCTGAGCCCAGGCCTGTACAGGTGTATTTTGGCTGTAATTCCACCGGATATTTTACCATTGGTGCTATGGAAACCGGCGGATTTGATGAACTCAGGCTTGAAGACCTGTTGACGGGTGATATGGTTGACTTGGAAACCGAAGATTACGCTTTTTACCATGAGCCGGGTAATGAAAGCCTCCGGTTTATGTTGCACTTCAAAGCCGTCTCGGTGGCCGAACCACAAGAAGTTGAAAAGCCGGCACTATCAGTTATCCAGGATCAGGAACAACTGATCATCAAACTCAATGGAGGTATTTCCCCGGAAATAAGTCTCAACGATTTCCGAATAAGAATATATGATGTGCAGGGAAGAGTGGTTTACAGCAGGGAAGCCGGAATCGGGAATTCTTTATTAATACCATTTTCGGGAAAAGGGATGTATATTTTAAGGATATTCAATACTAAACACGATATTTCAAAAAAATTCAATACATTTTAGTTATTAAAATTAAATCCATTATGAAAAAGATAGTCATCAAGTTAATGTTATTGATCAGCTTTGTTTTGGTGGTATTATTTTCCCAGGCTCAAGCCCCCCCGCCCCCTAATGGAGGAAACAACCCGGGCAGCGGCAACAATCCTGTTGGTGGTGGAGCACCAATCGGCAGTGGCATGTTAATTATAACAGGCCTTGCCGTGGCCTGGGGCGGCCTCCGTTATTACAAAGCAAATAAGAAAAATTTGGCAGAATAAGAAAGGGTTAGAATTTTGATTTGATCCTTGCAAAAAAAAGCAGCAGAGAAAACCCTGCTGCTTTTTTTAATATAGGTTTGAGCAATCCTTTTCGAATAACGATTAACGGATAACACAATAACAGCAATTATTTCGATTTATCCGGGAACGGCGGTACATCCGGGTATTCCTGCGGATTGGCTCTGAGATCATCCAATAATACCTCAATGGCTTTATTGAATTGCTGGTCAATACCTTCGTATTCAAGTGCCGGATCGTTGCGCACTTCAATATCCGGATCAACTCCGTAACCTTCAATGATCCAGTTGGTTCCTTCGGCATTATAATGTGCATACTCGGGTTTTCTCAGATCGCCGCCATCAATGAATGGCAGGCTGCCTCGGATACCAACTACCCCACCCCACGTGCGGGTTCCGATAAGTTTCCCGAGGTCATGCTTTTTAAACTGGTAGGGGAATAAATCGCCATCAGAGGCTGAATATTCATCAATCAAACAAACCATAGGCCCGAGAACCATTGCTCCCGGAGTTGGGTCGCCAATGGTGTTTCTTCCCATTTGCATCATCGACAGTTCGCGGCGTAAACGTTCGATGATCATCGGTGATACATTTCCACCACCATTGCCTCTATCATCAATAATTAATGCTTTTTTGCGCAATTGCGGATAAAAATATTTCACAAAATCATTCAATCCACGTGGCCCCATATCGCGAATATGGATGTAGCCAATTTGCCCGTTTGAAGCCTCATTTACTTTACGGATGTTTTCGCTGATCCATTTGTAATAATAGAGTTCACTTTCGTCACCTATGGGCTTGATGAGGATGTTGCGGGTTTCTTTATCAGAAGCTTCATCACTGATGGTGAGTTCAACAATTTCATTAACCATACCCACCAATGAGCGGTAAATATCATCCATATTCTTTGTGGAAGATCCGTTTACAGCTATGATGTAATTGCCTTTGGATACATCCAGGCCTACCTCGGAAAGTGGTGAACGAACTGATTTATTCCAGTTTTGCCCCGGAAGGATTTCTTCAATCCTGTAATAACCCGATCTGTCTCTGCTGAGTTTTGCTCCCAACAAACCGGTTTTAATACGATCGGCTTTCACGCGATCACCACCGCTAACGTACGCGTGGCCCACATTGAGTTCACCAATCATTTCACCAATAACATAGCTGAGGTCATACCTGCTGTTTACATAAGGTACCAGTGCATTATATTTCTTGTAAATGTTATCCCAAT
>CAYNDN010000228.1:3400-7708 GCA_964395075.1 uncultured Lentimicrobiaceae bacterium
GTTCGGATCGTAGAAAAAGTCGCGCATCTGGCGCCATGATTCATCATAAATCTGCTGCCATTCCACTTTTGGATCAACCCAAACCTTCACATTTGAAAGGTCGATATAATCACCAATTTTCACCTTGTTAGATGGAGGATCGATCACAGCCCATTTCCTGCTTTTTCTTAAAAGTACCTTTTCTTTGTTTCCAGCAAAAACATATCCCATATTGCTACCGATTTCAACTTCTTCCTTTTTCTCCAGGTTATAGTAAATCCATGTTGAACCCTCTTCGCCGGTTTTAAATTTTGAATAGTGCACACCACCATCCACTGCAACCAGATTCCAATAAGATCCTGCTTCTTTCGATACTGCCATCACTCGGTCAAAAATTCCGTCGAAGTCAATTTCCACCCTAAACTCCTCTTCCTCTTCACCTTCATTATCCTTTTCATCCTTGTCATCTGTGTCTTCTTTTTCTTCCTTCTCAGCATCCTCATCTTTATATTCGGCTTCATCATTTTCCAGTTCAAACGGCGATGGCGTATCCTTGGTTAAAGTAACCATAAAGACTTTCACCATATCATTGTAAGCGTGGTTCCATTCGGTCCAACTATAAATGGGATTGAATGAACGGGTTGATGTAAAATACAGATATTTCCCATCCGGGCTAAAAGAAGGATCACCACAACTAAACCACTGATCCGTTGCCGGCTGCTCGACTTTTGATTCGAGGTTATAAATGTAGATCCTTCTCACTTCCTCAAAACTTGGCAACACATAAGCCAGCCATTTGCTGTCGGGCGACCAGGCATAAGTCCTCAATTCGCCATCGTTTATTTGCTTTACCAGGGTTACATCTTTGGTTTCGATGTCAACAATCTGAAGTCTTTTCTTTTGATCGGTCCATGCAATTTTTTTGCTGTCGGGTGACCATTCGAAACCAAACTTATAGGTATCTGCATTTTTGGTTAGCTGAATTGGATCTTCTGTTCCATCAGGCTTCATGATGTAGATTTCGGTTTCACCGGACATATCCGAAATAAATGCTATCCACTTTCCATCGGGCGACCAGTCCTGATTTCTCTCATGTGCCCCGTTTGAGTTTGTCAGGTTTCTCGTAATTCCACTTTCAGCAGGCACTGAAAATACATCACCGCGAGAACCGAAAACAACCCTTTTTCCATCGGGTGAAGGAAAACCGCCGTTAACCGTTTTACTGGCATCTTTCCACTGAGAACGACTGGCTGCAAAATCATTGAGAATTTGGACTTCGATTTTCACAGGAACCTGTGTTGTGAGGTCGTAATAGTAAAGATATCCACCATTTTCATAAATGATGGCGTTATCGCCCAGGGAAGGGAATTTTATATCGAACTTATCGTAATTGGTGATTTTTTTGGTCTCTTCGGTTTTTGTGTTGTATGAAAAAAGGTTCATGGTGCGATCGCGATCCGATAGGAAATAAATTATATCGCCATGCCACATGGGAAAGATATCCTGGGCTCCATTGTTGGTTACATTTACCGTTTCTTTAGAATTGAAATCATAAATCCAAATATCGTCTGCCATACCGCCTTCGTAGTATTTCCAGGTGCGGAACTCACGAAAAACCTGGTTGTAGGCCATTTGCTTTCCGTTTGGGGAGAAGCTGCACCAGCTTCCGGTTGGGAGAGGCAATTCTGTAGACAAGCCACCGTCATAAGCAACCTCGAAAAGCTGCCCTTTGAAAGCGTTGAAGGTTTGTTTCCTTGAGCGATAAACGATGGTTTTGTCATCTTTCCAGGCCATCACAATGTTGTTAGGGCCCATTCGGTCAGAAACATCATCCCTTGACAAGGTTGCGGTATAAGTTAACCTTTCAGGCACTCCGCCGGTAGCCGGCATAGAATAAACTTCCGTATTGCCGTCGTACTGGCCTGTAAACGCGATGGTTTTTCCATCAGGGGAAAACTTCGGAAAAAGTTCCAGCCCTTCATCAACCGTTAAACGGCGGGCAACACCGCCGGCTTTATCAACTGAATAGAGGTCGCCGGCATAGCTGAAAACTACCTGGTTACCATGAATTGTTGGGAAGCGCATCAATCGGGCTTCGTCCTGAGCAAAAACGGTGGCTGAAAAGAGTATCGCCACCAGGAGTAAAAATCTGGTTTTCTTCATAATTTTGATATTGAAGCGATTATTAAATATAATTGAAACTATCTTCATTGGAAACACTAACAGGTTTTCTATTAAGGATTTATTTGAGATTTCAACACCTATCTTTACATTTTCAACGTGGCTAAATTTGAATTTGTTTCTCTTTACCATTATTGTACCACTTCTATCAGCAAGCTGAAATTCAACACTTAACCACTTAAACTACTGTAGTTGACAAAAATTAGTATTGTTCACCATTTTACAAAAGGTGTTCGATAACGAACGGCTAATAATCGCTGACATGCGAAACCTCGCCATGTTTCAGCCTACCGGAAATCCACAACTCTACAATTTTTTCAGCTACTGTATAGGCATCAGCAAACTTACCTTCATCCCTTGAATTTTTAAACTGACCAACACTGGCAAAGGTTGAAGCATCCTTTTCCAACAATTTATTAACCATATCCGTATCAACAAATCCAGGAGAAATGGCATGCATTTTAACCGGATATTCCCTCGCACTTTGTTCAATGGCCACACTTCTTGTAAATTGATCCAGTGCAGCCTTAGAGCTGCAATACATGCTCATGCCATGATGAGGTATGTGAGCTGCACCTGAGGTTATATTCAAAATGGACTTTGGTACCCTGAATTTTTCAGCAAGTCGAATAAATCCGGAAGTCAAACAGACCGGTGCCAGATAATTTACCCGGGCATGTTTTTCTATTGCGCCTGTTTTAGCCTGATCAATGGGCATTACCGGCTCAGTAATTCCGGCATTATTAATTAAATGAACAGATTTACAATCCGCATCAATATGATCAAAAATATTGGATAGCAATTTGGGAATCTGATCGAAATCCGAAAGATCGAAGAAGATGCTGCTGATGTTGCAGTTTTTTAGCAGAGCCATCTGGCTCAAACCGTTGATTTCAGATCTTGAAATTAAAAACAATACATGGTCGGGGTTGAGCAAAGCCTCCGCAAAAGACTTTCCTAACCCTTTTGATGCTCCGGTGATTATAAAATATTTCTTCATCAACTAAAACATTATTTATCAACTAAAAATTCAACCACAAAACAAACGAAAAGTTTTGTGAGTATGAAATTTAAGTTGGTTATCGTGTTTTGAACATAAGTTCATTACATTTGCAATCAAATTCAAAAAACAATATGTCGCCAAGACCAAAACGAAATCGTAAAGTCATTCATCCACCGGGATTTCGCGGGTTTAAACCTTATGGATGTCCCGAATCAAAAGGCAATGAGATTAAACTGCTTCTGGAGGAATTTGAAGCCATAAAGCTGGCTGATTATAAAAAGCTGCCACAGGTTGAAGCTGCGAAAAAAATGGGGGTATCCAGACCAACGTTTTCAAGGATTTACGAAATTGCACGCGGCAAAATTGCAAAGGCATTCATGGAAGTAAGCCCTATTATTATAGAAGGTGGAAATATTGACGCTGATGAAGCCTGGTATCATTGCATGAATTGCCATACGATTTTCAGGATCAGTAATGGAGAAAAACGGCAGATTCCATGCCCGGTGTGTGGTGGAACCATTGTTGAGCAAATTAATACTCCGGAGCAGGCAGATGCAGGAAAAAAACTACCTCCTGACGAATCAAGATGTATTTGTCCAAAATGCGAATTTGAAACAATACATATTCCGGGTGAACCCTGTCGCAGCAAATTTTGCCCGAATTGCAACATTTGCCTCATACGTGAAAATTCACCTCATCATCAACAATTGAAAAGAAAAATCAGAAACAACAAAAAATAACTATAATGAGAAAAATAGCCATTCCAACACAGAACAACGCTTTATGCAGCCACTTTGGCCACAGTGAAAATTTCGTTATATACCAAACAGAAGATGGGAAAATCATCAGGCATGAAATACTGACTCCTCCCCCTCACGAACCAGGTTCCATTCCAAAATGGCTCCACGATCAGGGTGTAACAGATATTATCGCGGGCGGCATCGGTCAACGCGCCATCCAGATTTTGCTCGCCAATCAGATTAATGTTTTTGTGGGAGTTGCACCAAAACCTGCTGAAGAACTGGTGAATGACCTGCTTACGGATAACCTTCAGGCAGGTGTAAATTTATGTGATCATTAATGATGTACATCGAATCCGCAAGCATATTCTTTATTATCATCGAATTGAACGAATTAAACGAATT
>CAYNDN010000229.1:0-7638 GCA_964395075.1 uncultured Lentimicrobiaceae bacterium
TGTTTTTTATATCGAACATTATCATCCCAACCTGGTCCCTGATCTGGTAAGGGTAGTTTCGCCCATGGTAGCCATGACGCGGATCGTTAAAGCGGAATATGGCATGGATTCCAAAGTTGTTTTTATTGGGCCTTGTATAGCCAAAAAAGCTGAGTCGGATGAGGTGGACGAAGCCATCACTTTTCGGGAACTACGAGAGCTATTCGAAGAACACAACATCACTCCGGAGAATACCGGAGCCACAGATTTCGATCCGCCTCACGCCGGCAAAGGCGCCATTTTCCCGGTTAGCCGGGGTTTACTGCAAACTGCAGATATTTCGGAGGACATCATCAACGAAAATGTGATCGTAGCATCAGGAAGGGTTAATTTTAGAGAGGCAGTACGGGAATTTGAAAGCGAAACCGAAGATAAACACCATCTTGAACTACTCTGCTGCCGCGGATGCATTGTGGGGCCCGGCATGTCGAAGAGGGGCTCCCGTTACAGCCGTCGGACCAGTGTGAGCAAATATGTGCGCAAACGGCTGCATGATACCGACCCCAAAGCCTGGGAGGAGAATGTGAAGCGTTTTTCAACCATTGATTTTAGCCAAAATCACGATATCAAAGACCGCCGACTGCCGGTTCCAAACGACGAAGAAATCAGCGAGGTATTAAAATCCATTGGCAAATTCGAGGAAAAAGACCACCTGAATTGTGGATCATGTGGCTACGACACCTGCCGCGAACATGCCATCGCCATCATTCAGGGTCTTGCCGAAGATGAGATGTGCCTGCCGTACAGCATCGAGAAATTACACCAATCGATCGACGACCTGAACATCTCAAACCAAAAACTGGCTTCAACACGCCAGGCACTGAAGCAGTCAGAAAAACTGGCCAGCATGGGTCAACTATCAGCAGGCATTGCCCACGAAATCAATAATCCGCTGGGTGTAATCACCATGTACAGCAATATCCTGAAAGATGAAGCTGCCGAAGGTGACCCCATCCGTGAAGACCTTGACCTGATTGTGGAACAAACCGCCAGATGTAAAAAAATTGTTGGAGGCCTGCTGAATTTTGCCCGTAAAAACCAGGTGAACCTCACCGAAACCAACATGATCGATTTTGTGAAGCTGAGCATTTCATCGGTTATCAAACCTGACAATGTCACCATAAATTTCGAGAATACCATTGCTGATCCAATGGCCAACATCGACATCGACCAAATGATGCAGGTGCTCACCAATCTCGAAAAAAATGCCGTGGAAGCCATGCCGAATGGAGGGAGTTTAAGCATCACCTTATCAGACAATAACGAAAATATTTTTATCAACATCAAGGATAGTGGCACCGGAATCTCAAAAGAAAATATGGAGCATATCTTCACCCCGTTTTTCACTACCAAAGGCATTGGCAAAGGAACAGGACTGGGGCTGCCGCTGGTTTATGGTATTGTGAAAATGCACAAGGGCAAAATTGATGTACAATCCAATGCCGATGCGGATGTTGCACCCACAGGAACAACTTTCAGGGTGAGTTTTCCGAGAAACACGGAAAAATAATAAAGAGCAATTTATTAGCATAATCAGAATACCAATTGACAAATGAAAAAAACAATTTTGATTGTTGACGACGACATGGATTATCTGTTTCAGTTAAAGCTGAAAGTAGAACGATTTGGATTTGAAGTAATAACCGCCGAAGGCCAGCATGAAGGCGAAAAGGTGATCGAATCGATGAAACCCGACCTGGCAATTTTCGATTTGATGATGGAAAATGAAGACAGCGGCTTTATCCTGAGCTATAAAATAAAAAAGAAATACCCGGATGTACCTGTGATCCTGGCAACAGCTGTTACTGCCGAAACCGGGATGAGTTTCGACCTGAGCGAAGACAGTGACAAAGCCTGGATTAAGGCCGATTTGTTTTTGGATAAGGGAATCCGTGCCGACCAACTGGAGAAAGAAATAAAAAAACTTCTGAAAATATAAGTACTATGGCCACACTAAAAATTTTGGTCGTTGACGACGAGCCCGGCATACGATCGGGGGTAACACGTATTTTACGAAACTTCAAAGTCGACTATCCTTTTATGGATGAGATGTACGACTTTGTTGTTTTTGAGGCTGAAACCGGCGAACGGGGCGTTGAACTTGCCGACCAGGAACAACCGGACATTGTTTTGCTCGACAATAAACTCCCCGGCATGCAGGGTGTGGAAGTGCTGGAATACATCCGCAAAAAAAAATACGATATGTTTGTGGTGATGATCACCTCCTATGCATCGCTTGAACTGGCCGTGAAAGCCACCCACGATGGAGCTGTGGATTTCATCCCAAAACCCTTTACACCCCAGGAACTAAAATCATCGCTGGAAACCATTGTTAAACAGATTTACCTGAAACGCATGGCCCGCGACATGAAACAGGAAGGCAAACAGATCAGATTTCAGTTTCTTTCGGTGCTTTCTCACGAGCTAAAAGCGCCACTAAATGCTGTTGAAGGCTACCTGAATATCATCAAAGACAGACAACTTGGCGATAATCTTAACGATTACAACGAGTTGGTTGATCGATCACTGAAACGTTTGCAGGGTATGCGCAACATGATCCTTGATCTTTTGGATATGACCAAAATTGAGTCAGGGAAACCCAGCCAGAAAATAGAAAATACTGACCTGGTGAAAATTACCCGCAACTCCATCGACACTATGATGCCATTTGCCATTCAGAAAGAGGTGGAGATATCCCTGGATGCACCGCCAAAACTTGTTAAATTTTTGGATCCGGAAGAGCTGGAAATCATCCTCAACAATCTCATCTCAAATGCCATCAAATACAATCGCCAAAAAGGTTGTGTGGATATCGATCTTGAGGAAGGGGAAGGAAAAACCATCATCCGTGTAAAAGACTGCGGCATTGGAATCAGTGAAGAAGATCAGGCCAAATTGTTTAAAGATTTCTCAAGGATTAAAAATCCAAAAACTAAAAATATCTCAGGAAGCGGGCTTGGTTTGTCGATTGTAAAGAAAATTGTTGAGCTGAATAAAGGAACCATTGAAGTAGAAAGTGAACCCGATAAAGGATCGGTGTTTACGGTGACATTGCCTGTTTGAACTAAGAGAAAGGAAGACTTGAGCGACTAAGCGAATGAAGAGAATTGGGAGACTTGAGCGACTTAAGAGAAGATAGCGGTTTTAGCAATGGGGCAAATGAAGGAAAGGGATGAGAGCCCTGAGCGAAGCGGGGGGATGGCAGCCCGGGTGCTTGAAGAAAGAATTTGGATTTACGAATTGTGCGGGTCATAAATTAAGTTTAATTTAAGAATGCCTCAAAGCTCATAAGGGCAGAAGGTTTTTCTGCTTTATTAACTAATCTTGCAAGGCAAACTTAAAGAATTTTAAAGTGAAGATTTTTAGAGATATAGAAAATATCAGTTCCATCAATAATTGTGTTGTAACCACCGGTTCGTTTGATGGGGTGCATATTGGTCACCAGGTATTGATTAACAGGCTTAACGACCTGGCACGCTCGATTAACGGAGAATCGGTGCTCATAACTTTTTATCCCCACGTGCGTAAAGTACTTTACCCGGAGACCAAAGGCAAAGACCTGGAAATGATCAATTCACAAAAGGAAAAAATTGAACTGCTTGAAAAAACAGGCCTCGACAACCTGGTGATTATCAACTTTACCCCTGAATTTGCCAAAACCACTGCAGAGAATTTTGTGAGAAACCTGCTGGTTGGAAGGCTTGATGCAAAAATCATCGTGGTGGGATACAATCATTATTTCGGCCACAACAAAGAGGGCAACTACGACAAGCTTATCAAACTGGGCGAGGAGTTGGATTTTAAAGTTGTGGAAATCCCCAAACAGGAATTGGAGAAAGAAACCGTGGGTTCCACCAAAATCCGGCAGTCGTTGAAGGATGGAAAAATCATGCACGCCAACGCCTACTTAGATCATATTTATTACATCAACACCGCGTTTTGTGAGGGCAGCACAATATACACCAATTTGGGTTTCAAAACCTATTTGTTGGAAATCGAAGAAGACAGCAAACTTATTCCTCCCGATGGCATTTATGCCATTAAAGCCGAAGTTGATGGCCGGGTTTCGCGCGGTATGCTGCTGAACAATTATCATGGAAAATTCAATCATCCTAAACTAGGACAGGCAGCAGAGATTTTTCTTTTTGACCTGAATGAAGATGTGTGTAAAAAACCGGGAAAAGTTTATGTGCACCGCGAAATGAGTAAAGTTATTCAGATAGGTCGGGAAGAAAGATTAAAAAGCCAGCTAAACCAAATCAAAAAGGCAATTGATGAATTGATCTATTAATTTTTCATGATGCAAGTATAAATTAATATGCCAGACAAACCACAACAAATATCAGACATGAGAGTCACCTTCCTGGGAACAGGAACCTCCATTGGTGTGCCTGTAATCACCTGCGATTGTCCGGTGTGCACATCCACCGACCCCCGCGACAACCGCACACGTGCATCTATCATGATTGAAGTTGACGAAGAAGTGTTTGTGATCGATTGCGGCCCGGATTTCAGGATGCAGATGCTTCGCGAAAAGGTAATGAATTTGTCGGCAATTCTTTTCACACACGAGCACCGAGACCATATTGCCGGACTTGACGATGTGCGGGCTTTCAATTATGTTTTGAATAAACGAATTGATATTTATGGCGTTAAGCGAACCCTCGATATGATCCAGACCGAGTTTCCCTACATTTTCACCACCCAACGCTATTTTGGCGCACCCCAAATCAACATCAAAGAAATCGATTCTTCACCATTTTCTATCGATGGATATGAGTTTATCCCCATCACAGTTCATCACGACAAGCTGCCAATTAAGGCTTTCAGGTTGGGAGATTTTACCTACATCACCGATGCAAGCCGTATTGATGATGCAGAGCTTGAAAAAGTGAAAGGTTCCAAAGTAGTGGTGCTGAACGCGCTGCGCAACTCTTCGCATCCTTCACATTTTTCGGTGGAAGAGGCAGTTGAAATCGTGGAAAAACTCAATCCTGAAAAAGCCTACCTGACGCACATGAGCCACTTTATCGGGAAGCACGAAGAACTTGAGCAGAAGCTGCCCGACTTTATCCATCCGGCTTATGATGGATTGCGTGTAAACATTTAACATCATTTTACATCATTTTACATCCTGCAAGCCTGCATAATATTGTAAATAATTGGATATGATTTCTATCAGCAATTTGCGTTCTTTGCAACCTATTTAAGTAAATAAATACCAAAATGATATTTAATCCGGAGAAATGTGCAATCCCCGACGAACCGATGAAACCGTTCATCGATCCGGATGAAATTTGGGGATATCTCAATCAGGCTAAACCAACCAAAGCGCGTGTACGGGAGGTAATTGCCAAATCGCTCGGCAAGCAGCGACTCACGCTTGAAGAAACAGCCGTGCTGATCAATGCTGATGACCCTGAACTGATCGAAGAAATCAAGCAGGGGGCGCGTAAGCTGAAACGAAAAGTTTATGGCAACCGTATCGTTTTGTTTGCTCCGCTTTACATAGGAAATCACTGTGTGAACAACTGCAAATATTGTGGCTTTAAAGCCTCCAATAAATTTGCTGTGCGCCGTAAACTCACCGACCAGGAGATCATCCGCGAAACCGAAGCACTGGAAGAAAACGGGCAAAAGCGCCTCATCCTGGTTTATGGCGAACATCCCATGTACAACGCCGAATACATCGCACATTCAGTGAAACTGGTTTATGGCGTTAAAAAAGGCCATGGCGAAATCAGGCGTGTAAACATCAATGCCGCTCCACTGGATATCGAAGGTTTTAAAACCGTAAAAGAAGCCGGCATCGGCACCTACCAGGTTTTCCAGGAAACCTACCATCCGGAAGCATACAAAAAATACCACCTCGGAGGCCCCAAAAAAGATTATGACTACCGCCTCACCTCCCTCGATCGTGCCCAGGAAGCCGGCGTGGACGATGTGGGCATTGGCGCGCTCTTTGGGTTATACGACTGGCGTTTCGAGGTGATGGGGCTGGTGCGCCACACCAACCACTTCGAGGCCGTTTACAATGTTGGGCCACACACCATTTCGTTTCCTCGAATTACCGATTCCTCCGAACAGGACACCAACCCGGAATATCAGGTAAGCGACGAAGAGTTCGTACGCATTGTTGCCATACTGCGTTTGGCCGTGCCCTACACCGGCATGATACTCACCGCCCGCGAAAACCAGGAAGTTAGAACGGAGGTACTGCAATACGGCGTTTCGCAAATCGACGGCGGTACCAAACTGGAAATCGGAAGCTACTCCAATTCGCTTAACGAAGATCAAAACCTCAATAAGGAGCAATTCAAAATCAATGATCCCAGGTCATTGGGTGATGTTATTGATGAGTTGCTGGAAAACAATTACCTGCCTTCATTCTGCACAGCATGCTACCGCAAGGGCCGCACCGGCGAACATTTCATGGAGTTTTCCGTACCCGGATTCATCAAACGCTTCTGCACACCAAACGCAATACTCACCCTCGCCGAATACCTTGAAGATTACGCCAAACCGGAGGTTGTGGAAAAAGGGTGGAACGTGATCGAAAAGAATAAAAAAGAATTAACGGAATTTAATCGGCTGGAAGAGTTGGAGAAGCGCATCGAGCGGATTAAGCAGGGGGAGCGGGATTTGTATTTTTGAGAAGCGGGGGGAGAGCGCGGAGCGCATAGCGCATGGCGAAGGAAGCGAATTAGGCGAACGAAGCGACTTTAGCGATCTGAGAAAATTTAAGAAGTTGCTAGTAGAATCGCACGGTTCCCGTAAAGCCGCATAGCCGTCAGGTTAAGAAAATAAATTGCCAATCCTTTCAAATGAAAGGAACCCGGCACGGGTTCAGATATTGTAGTATATCATTTACCTGGAGTGATGCTTCATCAGTTGCAAAACTGATTGTTGCATCTGTTCCTTGCGATATGAATTCGTTTTCAATAAATAGGTTTCCACTGATTCTAAGTGCTTTATCTTTATTAAAAATTTCTACTTTTTCATCAACGTGACCCATATAGCCAGTAAGCGTTTGGCAATTGCTGCATCGGCCATCCTCATCCATTGGGGTTTCCTGATGTCCATAAAGAAATGGTATGTATTCTCCATAATCAGCCCAGGTATCCATGTGTCGTGCATAGTGAAAAGCCTCCTCCATCGACACCACATCATCCCCGTTTAAATCCGGATCAAAATCACCGTCATGGTCATTACCGTGTACCGGCTCAAAATTAAATTGCCCTGTAATGATATCTGTTGTCCAGGGGTACTCAAAATCAGGATAATATCCTCTTACGGCAGCACACCAGTAAAATGTAAATTCGCCATATAAATTATTGGTTAACCATTCTTCGGCATAAGCCGTCCCAATATTTCCCGGCCCGGTTCCTGCGGCGGTATATACCTGTAGATCTGCTGAATTGTTCAATGATTGGAGTTCTTCAATAAAACCACCAGAGTAACATTGCTGCAAAACAACAATGATTTGTGAACAATACATATCACTGATGTAAGATGCAAATTCTGTATCATACATTCTCTCGTACACTAAGTGTTTGTTCATAAATAATCAGTACATTTGTTGAAAATTTTAAACAATGA
>CAYNDN010000230.1:0-7638 GCA_964395075.1 uncultured Lentimicrobiaceae bacterium
TTTATGTGTGTTTTTCTGTAAGATCTTCCACAAAATTTGCAGTAGTTCCTTTATTATGAATCGTACGAAAAGCATCCTTTGTTGTTTCAACAAAATCCTCTCTACCCAAGGCCAAATCTAAAATAATATTTGTATCAAGCAGAACCTTTATCATTTATACTTTTCTAATAAATAATTATACCTTTTGTCATCACTTTTTTGTACAGAAAATGCTCCGGACCATTTTTCTAAAAAATCATTAATAGAAGGTGTTTTCTCAATTTCCTTTTGCTGGATTGTTAAGGTGACTTCCACATTTTTATTCACTATCCCCTCAAAATCAGGCACCTGAATATTTCCATCTTCCCGGATGATGGTATTAAATGTAATCGTAGTCATTTGTTTATGTTTCAATTTAAATTTGATATTAAACGAATTTAAAAATAATTTATTTGCCTGGGCAACTGACCCCATCAACCTGCCCATAGCGCAATTGGTATGGGAAGCAGTAAGTCCTGTACTGGGGCATTTACCTTTTCCGTTTTAATTCATCTGCAATGGTATGGATGAGACGTTATTGGAAAGACCAGGGATGTAAGTTCGTTTTGCATTCGGATGGCCATCAGACTTTTTTAAAACACAGTAAATTAAATTAAAGTTAACTACCGCTCTAATTCCACGGTTCCATTTTTGTGTGCCGCTTCAGAAATGAGGATTCATCTGAACAACTTCCAACAAATAACATTTGCTTAACACATCCATGACAATATTTAAAAATTACTGTGGTTTAGGCTTTGTTAAATAAAAAACAAAAGAATTATGCTTCACGACCTGATTACTGTTACGCCCCGTCACGAAAATGCTGCGCGGCTGATTTTAGATAAATTGATGGAAATTCGCAAAACCGGGCCCAAAGAAAAAATGCTGATAACCATATCCGGAGAAGTTGGCTCCGGCAAATCAACCGTTTCTGTTGTTCTGGGGCGAATGCTTAAAAAAAACGATGTCCGGTCTAAAATCATCGACCTGGACGACTATTACAAAATTCCACCCCGGGAACGGCGAGAGTGGCGAATGAAGCACGGCCTGGAAAGTATCGGGTATGATGAGTATAACTGGGATAAATTAAACCAGAATATTACCGACTTCCGCCGGAACCGAAAATCTCAGATGCCCTGTGTGGATTTGGTTAGCGGCTATGTTGATGAGCTCAACACCGATTTTAAAGGGGTGGACCTGCTGCTCATTAATGGCCTGTATTCGCTAATAATTGAAGATGCTGACCTGAAAGTGATGATTGAACAAACTTATGACGAAACCCGAGACGCACAACTATACAGCCAGAAAGAGGCCATAGATGCCTACAGGTTAAAAGTATTGCAGCGCGAACATGAAGTAGTACAGTCCCTAAAATCCAAAGCTGATTTCTTTATCGACTTCGATAACAGCTATTATCATTTGTAGCATTTTCTTTGCTGATTAGTGTATGGTTTCAAAAAGTTGGTAGTCATCAATACCCAGTAGGTAGTGATAGTGGCAAAATGGGTAGCTAAGGAAATCTACGTAGTTTTATTAAAAAGTTCTTCTAACCTCAATAATTCAAGAAAATTATAGGAGGAAAAATAATCATTGGGAATATGCTTTGCCCCGTCATTTATGGTTAAATAATTAACAAACAATAGATTAATCAAAATCCAAAAAAATGTAGTAGAATCTATCTTATAAACCTGCGGAATTAGTTACCTTCGCCTGTTTTTATTTTTTTACCATAAAAATTTAATGTCTTATGTTGGAGGATGTACTGTTAATAACCGAAAAGCACCAAAATGCAGCTGCCAAAATTGTGGATATTGTTTTGGACGAAGACAAAGTGAAACCGAAGAAGAAAAAAATGATCATCGCCATTTCCGGTGAATCGGGTTCAGGAAAATCAGAACTTGCCCATGAAGTAGCCAAACTGCTGAACAAAAAGCATGGCATCGTAGCCAAGACATTGCATACTGATAACTTTTACAACACGCTTCCAAAGAAAAGGCGTGCCTGGCGCGAGAAAAAAGGTATCGAAAAAGTGGTGGGCTATAAGGAATATTTATGGGATGAGATCAAACTGGTAATAAAAGCTTTTAAGAAAGGCAAAATGGTATTTATGCCCTGCGTTGACCTTATCACCGAGCAGGTGGATGTGCTGGGCACTGATTTCAGGGATGTGGATATGCTGGTGGTTGACGGGTTGTACGCCATCAAAGAAAAAAAGGTTGACCTACGCTTTTACATCAACCTTACATACCTGCAAACCAAAACCAAACACACCAAAGACATCCGGGGCAAGGAAGTGATGGACGAAGGCCGCTGGGCCACATTAGAACAGGAACATAAAATGGTAAGTTCACTTAAACCCACCGCCGACTACCTGGTTACTCCCGAGTTTGATGTGGTGACAAATCCGGAGAAGGACTAAGTTTTATTAGTTGCCTATCAATAGGAGTAAGAACCACAAAACCAGGCGAAAAAAAATTGAATAAAAAAGCCGTCAGGATTTCTCCCAACGGCCCAATAAAAAAGTAGCAATTAATAAGACATCTATTCGCACCCGCTATAATCGCAGTTGGTGCACATTTTACATCCTTCTTTATAAATCAGTGTTCCTTCGTTGCCACAACCCGGACATTTTTCTTTTTTAACCAGTGTACCATCGGCAATGTATTTTTTAAGGGCGCGGACTACGCCGTTTTTCCAGGTATTGATGGCATCGCTGTCGAGGATCAGGTTTCCAACAATGTCAACCACATAAGGTAATGGCATCCCATGACGGAGAATTCCTGAAAGCAATTTTGCATAATTCCAATATTCCTTGTTAAACTGGCGTGAGAGTCCTTCCATGGTGATTTTATACCCGTCAGAATCGAGGAACTGGAAATCATATCGGGCTTTGTTGTTTTCCTTACTCTTGATAACCCAGCCTTTTGTTACCCATTCAGGCACAAAAAAGCCCTGGGCCTTTCCGGTAAATATCTCATAAGGTCGTCCATCCAGCAATCCAAGCACGGCCACCCACTTTTCATCACCATTTTGGAACCACATTACATCCGCTTTCAGTTTTCGCGGGCGCGGTGGGGCTGAGCTTTCAGTGAAAGTTTTCTTATCTTCTTTACTATTGGAAACCAAAACACCACTTCGGGACCCGTCTCTGTATATGGTCATTCCTTTGCAACCACTCTCCCATGCTGTTTGGTAAACGTCGCTAACCAGCGATTCGTTAACATCAGCGGGCAGGTTTACGGTAACACTGATGGAATGGTCAACCCATTTCTGCACAGCTCCCTGCATTTTCACTTTTTCAACCCAATTGATGTCGTTGGAGGTGGCTTTATAATAAGGTGATTTCCTCACAAGCATGTCCACATCTTCATCGGCATATTTTTTTACTTCAGCCGGATCATAACCATTTTGGCTGAGCCACACTTCAAATTTAGGGTGGAACACCTGATATTCTTCCCATGAGTCACCAACTTCATCCACGAAAGCAATTTTAACATCCCTGTCGTTGGGGTTCACTTTCCGGCGGCGCTTGTAGGTAGGCATAAATACCGGCTCAATGCCTGAGGTGGTTTGGGTGCAGATGCTCACACTGCCGGTTGGGGCAATGGTGAGCAGGGCAATGTTGCGGCGGCCTTTCTCTTTCATCTCTTCTATAATTGAAGGGTCAACTTTAGCTATGCGGCTGATGAACGGATTATTTTTTTCTTTTTCGTAGTCAAAAACTTCAAACGCTCCGCGTTCACCGGCAAGTTGAACTGATGAGCGGTAAACTTCAGTTGCCAGTAATTTATGTATTTCAACTGAAAAACTGGTGGCTTCTTTGGTACCGTATCGATAGCCAAGGGCAGCGAGCATATCTCCTTCAGCGGTTATGCCGATTCCGGTGCGCCTTCCCTGAAGTGTTTTTTTACGGATGTTTTCCCAAAGTCTTTTTTCAACAGCTTTGATGTGTTCCGGTTCCGGGTCGTAATTTATTTTGTTGATGATCCCGTCAATCTTTTCTGTTTCCAGGTCGATGATGTCGTCCATAAAGCGCTGTGCCGCATGGGCATGCTCAATAAAAAGGTCCCGGTTGAAGGTTGCCTTTTCTGTGAAGGGATCATCCACATAGCCGAAGAGGTTTATGGCGAGCAGGCGGCAGCTATCGTGCGGGCAAAGTGGAATTTCGCCACATGGGTTGGTCGAAACAGTAGTAAATCCCAAATCGGCATAACTGTCAGGAACGGATTCGTGGATAATGGTGTCCCAGAATAAGATTCCGGGTTCTGCACTTTTCCAGGCATTGTGTATTATTTTCTTCCACAATTTTCCGGCATCAACTTCTTTGGTATATGTTGGGTTGTCTGAATCAATCGGGAATTGTTGTGTGTAGGGTTTATTATCCAAAACGCAGCGCATAAATTCATCATCAATTTTAACGGATACGTTGGCACCGGTTACTTTTCCGCTCTCCATTTTTGCATCAATAAAACTTTCTGCATCGGGGTGCTTCACCGAGATGGTAAGCATAAGAGCGCCACGCCGACCATCCTGGGCAACTTCGCGTGTTGAATTGGAGTACCTTTCCATAAATGGCACTACGCCTGTGGATGTGAGGGCACTGTTTTTAACCGGGCTGCCGGCAGGGCGAATGTGCGACAAGTCGTGGCCCACGCCACCACGGCGTTTCATCAGTTGTACCTGCTCCTGGTCTATTTTCATAATTCCGCCATAAGAATCTGACCGGGCACCATCACCAATCACAAAACAATTGGAGAGTGATGAAACCTGGAAATTATTCCCGATTCCAGCCATGGGGCTACCTTGCGGAACGATATGTTTGAAACCTTTTAACGCTTCATATATCTTTTCTTCGGGCATGGGGTTGGGGTACTTTCTTTCAATCCTGGCCAGTTCGCCGGCAATGCGGCGGTGCATGTCATCAGGTGTAAGCTCAAAAATTTCTCCATCACTGTTTTTGAGGGCATATTTCGACATCCATACTGTTGCAGCCAGTTCGTCACCGCCAAAATATGCTTTTGATGCTTTTAAAATTTCTTCGCGCGAATAGGCTTTCAGTTCTGTTTTCTTTGGCTTCTCCTTTTTTTCTTTTTTCATTTCAGGCTGTGCGTACAGGTCTTCCTTGTTGGATGGCGGTATTCTTTTGGGTTCTCCCTGCTTTTTGAAA
The DNA here is from genome assembly GCA_964395075.1 of uncultured Lentimicrobiaceae bacterium. Classification (GTDB taxonomy): domain Bacteria; phylum Bacteroidota; class Bacteroidia; order Bacteroidales; family 4484-276; genus SABY01. Next base: position 5,186 of record CAYNDN010000230.1, read on the forward strand.
CTTACAGCCTCCTCTTTTACGAGGTTTTCTTGAGCCTGCCTTTGGTTAAATGCTTCTGATTGCGAAAAAAGATCGTATTCCATTCGTGGTTATATCGTTTTAAGTTGATTATTTATGTTAAGTTATTTGATGTTTCTGACTTGTGTACAGTTAGGGATTCCTTTCGGAGAAAACTGCCGTGCAAGATACTACGATTCGAACATTTGAACTAAAACTAGTTTTTAACAAAGGGCTTGTTGAAAACCCAAAACAATTGGTTATTAGCAATTTGAATGGTTAACCAATTAAAAAAAAATCAGATCAACTCATTTTGGCATACGTTCCTTCAAATCTCTAATTCAAACCTTTTCAACATGCTTTTGGTTCGCCAAAAAGATATAACTTATCAACAGAAGCATGTTTAAATCTGGGGAAATATATAAACAGCAAGTGTTTCACCGACCTGAAAAAGTCTCAATAACAAATCAAAAACACAGGTGCTTAACTATTGAAAATTACAGGATGGGAATTAAGACTTGAAGAACATCCGGATGGCAATAATTGCTAATGAGATGGCGAAAATTCTACGCAGGGTGTTTTCGGAAATGTCAAGGGCAAATTTTGAGCCGACGTACCCGCCAATGATAAATGCCCCCGCGATGATTAAAGCGTATTTTAGATTCAGTTCGCCGGCTTTCCAGTAGTTGTAAGCTGCCAGGATGCCAATGGGTGGGAGCATTACGCCGAGGCTTGTACCCTGAGCCGTGTATTGCGACATGCCCAGGAAAAAGACGAGTGCAGGGATGATGATAATGGCACCGCCTAGGCCTATTAGTCCACTGAAAACACCCGCTATCAGGCCAATAAGTATCAGAATGATCAAGGTGGCAAGGTTCATCTTATGTGCTTTTAAAAGTCGAGACTCATTGAGAGATAAATCTTGGGTGTCTTTTTTATTCTGCCGTCTTCAATACCCCAGGCCAGGTCGCCTTTAATGAAATACCCTAATAGTTTTGTTCGTGCGCCAAATCCAACACCGCCAATCAAAGGGTCTTTTTCGTACTCTACTTTAATCCTGAGGGGACCACTTTCGACGTAGCGGGTGTAAAGCACATTGTCTTCGTCAAAAGGGTCCCAACCGGCCCATGCTGTTCCAACGTCACCAAAAGCCACTACCTGGAAATTTTTTAAAAACTGCGATTTGATGGGCTTGTTGATCAGATATTTGAAAACAGGCAACCTGAATTCAGAATTAAAAACCACAAAATTATTCCCGTTCCGTGCATTTTGGTTGAATCCGCGCATGTTGGTTACCATAGCTTGATACACCCAGTTTTGTTTCGTATCCACAGGTGTATCCCGGTCGAATGTGGGTTGCGGTAATATCCAGCTATCATTGCCACCCATGTAATACAACAACCGCTCGGTACCAAAGTTGGTGCTGCCTGCAATGCGGTTTGCCCAGATAAACTGCCGATGAATACGGGTATAATGCCTGAAGTCGAATCCGAGCACTATGAGATTGCGGTTGAGTTGTTCGATCAGTTGATTGTATTCGCCAAACACCATAAAGCGGGTACCTTCATGCATGTTTAGCCCAATTTCTTTGGTGTCGTCGTAAATGAGTTGAAGTTTGGAACCTCCCCAGTTGAGCACTACATCAGGTCTTTGAAGAACAAATTCCCAAGGACCTGCTAAAGAATATTTTTCATTTCTGTAGAGTAAGGTGCCTCTTATTCGCAAAACGCGATTTATAGGATAAGTAAGCACATAAAATCCTTCATAAATTTTTTGACGTGCTGCAATTAGTGCAAATTCTGGTTCAACAGGTTCTTCCACTGTTCGATACTGGAATATCCACTCCTGATCCAGCCGTTTTTTCAAGTTTGCATAGTTTATAAAGTATTCTTTGTTTGGGATAATTAAGTCGTTAAAATTGATGCCGCTGAGTCCGAGCCTTAAACCGCCGGCAATCCGGTAGTTTTCCATCAGATCGGTAATGCCCACCATAAATGTGGGTCTTAACCCCGGATTGGTATAATTAGGCTGAATATTTAAACCAGCTGAATTTCCATCATCTGCCGGATTCAGATTACCTGGATAGGGCTGGTAGGTTTGGTTTAGATACGAAAAGTCGATCTGGGTTACCAACTTGTTGATGCTGTATTGCGTGTTATAGATCCGCTGTTTTGGTATCTGGAATTCATCCTTTCGTCTCTCACTTTCGGTAACAAGCGGGGATTCTTCGGTTACCGGATCGCTCTGCGTCTTGATCTCATAGTTATTGATACTAATGGGGCCATCGTTTCCGGATGGCTCACCGGCCTGTGAGGGGCTTCTTGATGGTGCAGGTCGCATCACATTCCTGAAACTTTTACGCTTTCCTGATTGTCCTGAAATTTCAGTCTCTTTATCCGGTTCAGAACTTTTTTTAATTTGGGTTACCTGTGTTACCTGCCGGCGTCTTCCGGCAA
>CAYNDN010000231.1:0-6545 GCA_964395075.1 uncultured Lentimicrobiaceae bacterium
GTTCACCTTTGTGGAGGATCATCGCTCGCTTGATTTCGGCTGGTAATTTCAATGCCTCAAAATTAGTTTTATAATCAGCCCTGGCTATGGCTGGTACAAACTTCAGGAGTGCATCGGCGAAACTCTCAGAGGATTCGCGCGGCAATTCACTCGGTAAAATATCCACGGCCATTACCAGTATACCTTCGCCCTTAAAGCCCATTTCCGGAGTGCGTTTTACCGGATCGTAAACAAACACAGGGTCTTCTATTTCGGTTCCTTTATGGGTGAATTCTATTGAACCATCCGGATCGCAGGTTACATCGCCGACCACCTTGAGCTTCATGCTGCCTTTTTGATACAGCGTTTCGATGAAATTTTTGGTGAGGATTCTCGGATAGCGATCATCCCAATACATGCAATTCATCAGGATGGTAAGATGATCAGCGTATTGCTCAAACTGGTTTTTGTATTTTTCAGGATGATTGTAATAATCGTGCAGCTCAAATTTATGCGAAGGGTCAATCGGTATGGATAGGTCTTCCTCTTTGAAAATGATCTTATAAACCACCTTATTGTTGAATTTCATTGTCTGCTTAAGTTGAAGCAGGTCTTCGGGCGAAATCTCTACAGTTGGCAGCAAATCAGCAATATGCTGGGCACCTTTGCTTACGTTTCCGTATCCGGTAAACCCGATTGTGAAAGGTGCCAGAGATTTGGGCAGCCCTACCTGTTTTATGGTTTGGCCAACTTCAGCAATCACACTTTCGGCGTCAGCAAGCGAATTGTACTTATGAGCCTGCTGAATACGGGTAAATGGCGTTTCAATACCCTCTTCTTTTAGCCTCTCTCCAACTGACCATAACGAATTGATCATGCCTGCAAGTCCGGCAAACCTGCCAAAAAATATTAATCTTCGTCCCGTGTCATCAGCAATTTTTTCGTAATCTATCAGGTTACATCTTTTCTCCATCATGCGAAGCAGCATAGGCATGTTGTAGGGTTGGCCTTTTATTACGTGTGAAAAAAAGATGTAGGTTTTTTCATAGTCAAAAAATGAAACGGGCATCTCTTTTACGCCAAAAATTACCGGGCATTCGGCCAGGCTTTTGGTCACCTTTGCACCTGCTCCTTTGTATTCATCATCAGTAAAAATTCTTTTGGGCGAACTTTCGATATGAATTTCAAGTCCCTTTTCGATGAGTTCTCTGGCATCAGCCGGTGGTATGGCCACCCGGCGTTCCATTACATATTTATCCTCGTGCCTGATTCCGATTTTATTGTTCATAGCATTCATGGTTTTCGTTAGCATTTTAACAGGCCGCAAACATACTAATTTTGAACCGTGGAATGAAGAAATCATTTACCATTTTTTAACATACCTGTTGGGGCCAATACTTTTCATACCGGATGTTTTTATCATGACTTGAATAATAATTAATTGTTAAGTTGGGCTTTTATATTCCGGCGGTGCAATTTTTTAATCTCAACTTAAACTGTACCTGGATAGTCTGGTCAGGGTAGAATTAAAGCAGAGTTAATACGGAGTTTGGCAAAAACAGTACTTTTGCACACAATTTAATACCAACTGATTAGTATAAATTATGAAAAGATGTTTGATCGTAACCGGAGGAGGTGATTGCCCCGGATTGAATGCCGTTATCAGGGCGATTGTTAAACGCGCAAATAAAGAAAAAAACTGGGAAATTGTTGGAAGCATCGAAGCCTTTAACGGTATCTTGAACGAGCCTACCGAGATCGAAATTCTTGATGATGCCAAAGTTTCAGGTATTCATTACCAGGGTGGTACCATCATTCAAACTACAAATAAGGGTGGCCCTTTTGCCTGGCCAATAAAAAACAAGGATGGTTCCTGGGGTGCAGTTGACCGCTCTGAGGAGATGCTTCGTAAACTCCAATACCTGGGCATCGAGGCTGTTGTAAATATTGGAGGAGATGGTTCACAGCGTATTTCAAAGCGGCTTCATGATATGGGGCTGAATATAATTGGTGTACCGAAAACCATCGATAACGACCTAACGGCCACAGATTCTACTTTCGGTTATCAAACTGCTGTTCAGATCGCAACCGAAGCTGTAGATAAACTCGTTACCACCGCAGCATCGCACAATCGTGTTTTGATCCTTGAAGTAATGGGACGGTATGCCGGATGGATTGCATTGAATGCTGCCGTTGCCGGTGGTGCTGAAATTTGCCTGCTTCCTGAATTTCCTTATGATGTGGAAAAAGTGCTTGACAGTGTGAATAAGCGTTTTGAGCGTGATCGTGGTTTTGTTAATATTGTGATTTCTGAAGGTGCACGCGCCATCGGAAAAGATTATGCTACCCTGAGCCAGGAAGAAATTGGCTATGAAAACCGCAGGCTGGGTGGTGTTGCCAACGTACTGATGAACCAGTTGAAAGAAGCCGGCTGTGAACACAGTATCCGTACGACAGTATTAGGACACCTGCAACGTGGTGGTGTCCCCATTGCCTACGACCGCGTTTTGGCTACGCAATTTGGTGTAAAAGCTTTTGAAATGGTATTGAATGAAGAATATGGACGCATGGTTTCATACCGGCACCCTCATATTACTTCAGTTTCGCTTGAGGAGGCATTACAAAAGCCAAACCTGGTTGATAACGACACAGCACTGATGAAAACGGCACTTGGTATCGGTATTAACTTTGGCGTTTAATTTTTTCAGGAATTGAATAACTTATTGTAAAGCCCTTTATTAGGGCTTTTTTTTGTTAAAAAATGGCATTAGTTGATTAGTGTCATGTCAACCTTGTTTTAACGCAGGAAATCCCGATAGACACCGGGATAAGGCGATTCCCGGTCAAACACCTGACTTTCAATTGTGCAAAACACAGTGAAACCTCAAAAATAACCTGCCTGATCTTGCACTATATATAAAATTCCTAATTTTGCACCCTTTTTCGTAAGCATATACAATGAAAGGTTTCCTAAAACATCCCATTTTCAGCATTATTTCCAAAACCGCATCAGAACAAAACGTACAGGCTTTTGTAGTGGGTGGTTTTGTGCGCGATTTACTGCTGGGACATCCTTCCAAGGATATTGATGTTGTTGTTGAAGGCCATGGTATTGCCCTGGCTACCGCTGTGGGTAAAAAAGCCGGCGGTGCTAAGGTGAGGTACTTTAAAAATTTTGGAACAGCTATGCTTCGTTACAAAGACTGGGAGGTTGAATTTGTTGGGGCCAGAAAAGAGTCGTATCGCAGGGATTCCAGAAAACCCATTGTTGAGGACGCAACCCTGGAAGACGATCGTAACAGGCGGGATTTTACCATCAATGCCATGAGCATCAGCCTGAACCAGGAAAATTATGGTGAACTCATCGACCCGTTCAACGGACAGGAAGACCTCAAAAATAAAATTATCCGCACACCACTCGACCCTGATGTTACTTACTCGGATGACCCGCTGCGGATGATGCGGGCCGTAAGGTTTGCAACGCGCTTTGATTTTAAAATAGAGGAGGAAAGTTTTAAAGCACTGGCCCGAAATGCTGATCGGCTGAAAATTGTTTCGCAGGAGCGAGTAACCGATGAGCTCAATAAGATTGTGATGTCGCCAAAACCATCCATTGGTTTTAAATTATTGTTCAGTACTGGTCTGTTGCAGCAGTTTTTCCCGGAGATGGTTGCATTACATGGGGCAGAATTCAAAGAAGGCAAGGGACATAAAGATAATTTTTATCATACGTTGATCGTGCTCGATAATGTTGCCGCAAAATCAGATAACCTATGGTTGCGTTGGGCAGCAATTTTGCACGACATCGGTAAACCACGCACCAAAAAATGGGTGGATGGTATTGGGTGGACCTTTCATGCCCACGATTATGTAGGTGCCAGGATGCTGCCGGGGATTTTCAGGCGGCTAAAACTGCCGGCGGGAGATAAACTCAAATATGTACAAAAACTTGTCGCCTTGCATTTGCGCCCCATTGCTTTGTCAGAAGATATTGTAACCGATTCGGCGGTGAGACGGTTATTGTTTGATGCCGGTGATGAGATTGACGATCTGATGAGCCTGTGCGAAGCGGATATGTCATCGAAGATCCCGGAAAAGATCAGGCGCTACAAAAAGAATTTTGAAATTGTAAGGAGTAAACTGGTTGAAATTGAGGAAAAAGACCGGCTCAGAAATTGGCAGCCCCCGGTTTCGGGAGAAATAATTATGACGACTTTTGGGTTGAAACCGGGAAGGCCGGTGGGTGATATAAAAACTGCCATACGTGAAGCAATTCTCGATGGAAAAATTGGGAATAATTATGAGGAAGCATACAAACTCATGATTGAGGTTGGCCGTAAAATGGGCTTTGAACCGCAAAATCAATAAACCGTCAGTTTTTCTTTACCATAAAATTATTTTTAGCGTGATTAATTCACAAAATTATTGAAATCTTGTGCCACGCCCTTCAGGGCGTGGGTTTTATGATTTTTACAGGAATTTCAAGTGTTTGTAATTCAATTTATTAGCTCTACGCCCTGAAGGACTTGGCAATGGGTCACTTTTTATTTGAATTATCAAGGTTAGATGTTGAAGTAGTGTTATTTTTTTTGATAGTAGTTTATGAATGTTATTAGAATCAGAATCTGGATTGATGGCCAGGAAAATTTTATCCGGGAGGTCGAAATAAAATTCAATCAGTATTTTAAGGATCTGTACGATTTTTTACAGATGCACACTTTTAAGCTTGAGGTGGTCGATATCACCGGAGTTGATGATAGCATCAAATATCCTTTTATGGCCGTAAGTTTTGGCGCACTTCAACTACAGGAAAAACTTGAGGTAGAAGACGATGCGGAGAAACTCAAAAAGGAGCTCCTTGCAGAATTTAATGCCCTGAATGGCGAAGATGATGACAACGACTTTGATTTAGATGATGATCTCTAAAGGGCGGCCAAAACCAAATTCTCACGAATACACACTGCTCGTGCTGGTGGGGCCAACGGCCATTGGCAAAACCGAAATTGCCATCGAACTGGCTAAACATTTCAATACTGCCATTCTTTCAGCAGATTCCAGGCAATTTTTTAAAGAACTCAAAATCGGGACTGCCGCTCCGACAGAAGCAGAAAAAGCCCGATGCACTCATTTCTTTGCCGGCCACCTGTCCATGCACGACTACTACAATGTTTCCATGTTTGAAAAAGATGCGCTTGGATTGCTTGACAGACTATTCAGGAAAACAAAAATCGTGATCCTTGCCGGCGGTTCGGGTTTGTACATCGATGCTGTGTGCAAGGGCATCGACGATATTCCTGATGCGGATATGCTAATTCGTGATGAAGTTGATCTGAAATACAGGACGCAGGGTATCGAATTTTTGCAAAAAGAACTTGCGCGGTTGGATCCTGAGTATTTTGCGATAGTGGATAAAAACAATCCAAACCGGATGAAACGTGCCATCGAAGTTTGCCTTTCATCAGGCCAGACTTTTACTTCATTCAGGAAGCGACAAAAAAAAACAAGAGATTTTAATATCATAAAAATCGGGCTGAACCGGCCACGGACTGAACTTTTTGAAAGAATCAGCCTGCGTACCCACCAGATGATCGATAATGGTTTGGTGGAAGAAGTGACAGGACTTTTGCCCTGTCGTGATTTGAATGCCCTGAATACCGTTGGGTACAAAGAAATCTTTGAATATCTGGATGAAAAAGTTTCACTTGGTCAGGCCATCGAAAATATCAAAACCAACACGCGCCGATATGCCAAGCGACAACTAACCTGGTTTAAGCGCGATAAGGAAATCCGTTGGTTTTTGCCCGAAGATTGGGAGGGAATGATAAATTTTGTTGGTGAAAAATTATGATTTGGCTATCTTCCTGAAATTTTCATCAATTATTGAGGTTAAAATGCTTGCAACAAATAAAACACGTTGTTAAAGCCCAAAATTTTCAAAAAATCCATCACATTCAATTATCGATAAAACCAGATTTCAATCAGCATAATTTTTCCTTAATTTTGCAACTTATGGGTTTATTACTTTTTTTCCTCTTTATGGCCATTGCTGTTTCCTTCCTCTGTTCAATTATGGAAGCGGTCATTCTATCCACTTCCATTTCATTCATAAAAACCAAGGAAGTCGGGGGGAGCAAAAGTGCAGCCCGGCTAAAGGAACTGAAAAACAACATCGACCGGCCACTCGCTGCCATATTATCCATCAATACCATTGCACATACCGTGGGTGCCGCCGGGGTGGGGGCACAGGCTGTTGTCGTGTTTGGCGAAGCATATTTTGGCTGGATTTCGGCTATCCTCACCCTGCTTATCCTGATTTTCTCCGAAATTATTCCCAAAACCATCGGTGCCAGATATTGGCGCAGCCTGGCAATACCTTCGGCAGACATATTAATGGTTATGATCTATATTTCGTGGCCGCTCGTGGTTGTTTCGAAATGGATCACCAAGGCATTTTCTGCATCCGAAGAACAAAAGTCCGTCAGTCGCGAAGAAATCTCAGCAATGGCTCAGATTGGTACGCAGGAAGGCGTGTTTGAAGAATCGGAGGAGAAAGTGATACGAAACCT
>CAYNDN010000231.1:6555-6892 GCA_964395075.1 uncultured Lentimicrobiaceae bacterium
GATGAAACTCAGAACGATCAGTGTTCGAACCATCATGACCCCCCGCACGGTATTGGTTTCGGCACCAGAAGAATTGCTGCTCACCGAATTTTTTAAAGACAAAGATTTTTTGCGTTTCTCGCGTATCCCGGTTTACAGCGATAGTGTAGATTCGATTACCGGTTATGTTTTGAAATACGATGTGCTTGAAAAACTGGCTGATGATCAATTTGAACTGAAGCTCAAAGATATAAAGCGCGAGATGCTGATCACCTACGAAAGTTTTACTATCCCAAAGCTTTTTGAACAACTGCTTGAAAAAAAGGAACATATAGCCTTGATAGTTGATGAATACGGT
>CAYNDN010000231.1:6902-7610 GCA_964395075.1 uncultured Lentimicrobiaceae bacterium
CAATGATGAGACAAGCCCCCGTGCTACCGGTAACCCAAGGCTGGAAGATGTGTTTGAAACGCTGTTCGGGTTTGAGATTACCGACGAAACGGATTTGCAGGTGGATATGCAGAAACTGGCCCGCGAGCGATGGTTAAAAAGGGCAAAGGCCATGAAAATTGATTTTGGATCCCCTCCATATAGAAATTTTCCTGCTAAGGATTAATTGTTTAGATGATATGTTTTTAATTCTTCGATGGGGCTTTTGATTACCTTCGATATGGTTACCCCGAACTCTTCAGCTACTTCCATAAGGTATTCCTGAAACAAGTATGCCACTGATCCCGAAAAACCAAGATTATAATTTTGGTATGCTTCATATTTTACCGTGTTTTCCCAAAAAAAATGTCTGAAGGTTTTTTTTATCATCTCCCGGATAAATGGATGGTCTTTATGTTCAACCGCAAAAGGTACAAATGATGCAATGTAAGCATTGGGTTTTTCACGGGCATACAATTGGGTTATAAAAGAGTGAGTCTCGATTTTAAAATCATCAACAAACTGATTTTTTAACTCTTCGGGGAAATCATTATAAAAAAAAGCTTTTATCAACTCACTACCGATATGGGTACCGCTACCATCGTCAGCCAATAGATAGCCCAGTGAGGGAATAGCCGATATGATTTGGTTATTCGAAAACAGGCAACTGCTCGATCCGGTTCCCAGAAT
>CAYNDN010000232.1:0-7606 GCA_964395075.1 uncultured Lentimicrobiaceae bacterium
TAAAGGACGTGGTAAAAGATTTCAATAATTTTGTGAATTAATCAGGTTAAATATTGCTGGATTTTCCAATAAAAAAAACAGGTTGTGTTTCAAGCAAGCACAACCTGTTCATCAATAGAAAAATATTGTTTTAATACACCGTCATCTTGCCGGTAATATTTGATTTACCTGACTGAACCCTGTATATATAAATGCCGGGTTTAACTTTTGTACCCTGCTCATTTGTGGCATCCCAGATTATGGTTTGTAATCCTGCAGTTTGCTCACAATTAACCAGTGCTTTTACAAGACTGCCGCGCGCATCATAAACTAAAACTGAAACATGTCCGGCATTTGTTAGATTATACCGGATTTCTGTTTCGGTGCTAAATGGATTCGGGAAATTCCCTGCCGAAAGAATGTTTGTATTCGGCTCCTGAACTGAAACTGTAGGGTCATAATCCAGGAATTTAAATATCATCTCTGCCAGCAGGTAGGGTTTCAGGTTCAGGCTGTCGCCATTGGCGAGTGCACCCATCACCACCGATGAACTCACCACCTTGTAGTTTCCGGTTTCGTGATAAACCATGCGGCCAATATTTTCTTCACACTGGAAAATGATTCCGCCAAACGAGGCAATATGATCAACGCTATAGTGTGGGTCGGTGCCACCGTAATAGTCCAACCGCATTTCGTTGGTCATGGTTTCGGGGGCTCCTTTCACCAAATTCACTTCATTATCGCCACCATCATTTTGGTAGGTAAATCCGAGGTAGTCGTACAAATCGGTATTTTGATAATCTTTTCCTATGTCGCTGCTTTCGATGTAGAGGTTTCCGCCTGACGAAAGATAGGTTATGAGTTTTTCCTGGTCTGCTACACTTGCAAACCCGGGAGGAGTGGCGCCTCAACTCAAACAATAACAGCCAAGTGTGGCAATGATGATATCGTAATCGATAAGGTTGTTCGGGAGGCTGGTTACATATTCATAATCAAATCCGGCGCTCTCTACTACCCTGCTCAGTGCAGTGGCCGGAGTTACCATATCGCCGTATTCGGGGTCGGAAATCGTTTGGATATTATTATCAAAATCCCAGAAAAGAATGGAGTAGTCGATATCCGGATCAACCCGCACAAAATATCCCGGGGAACTGTTATTCATTAGGAATTCATCGCCTTCAATCTCAATCACCGCCTGCAAAGCAGTATTTTGTACCTGGTTGGTTTGCCATTGAAAAGTTAAATATTCGGTTTGCTGAGACGCGATGGTTTCGGTATATTCGATTTCATCCACAACTTCGCCGGTTTTTATATTCACCAGCTTTAGCGTAAAATCCGATTGAGACTCAATTCCCACATTTTTGATTTCCAAATCCCATGACCCCGGCGTTTCAGGATCAATAACAGTTGTCCCGTAAAAATCAACGATTGCGAGATCGTTATCCAGCATCGAAGTGAGACTGAATTCATATAGATACCAGTTATTCCAGTTGTATGTGGTGCTGCCATAAGTTCTGAATTTAACCTGGATATTTTGTCCTCCAAATGCAGTAATATCGCATGCCAGTTCACTTCCCCCGGTTGAACCCCAATTACCATTGTTCAGGTCGTATTCCCAAACAACGGTTTCTTCGATGCCTGAAACAATGATGATTTCGGCATACTCAGCACCGGAGCTAAAAACATCCAAATACTGCGAAACTTTTAATTCGGCTACCGTTTCAGGAAGCTGGATTTCGGAAGATACGGCTGAAAGGTCAAAATTGGTTATGGTAGGAGACCACGAAAATACCAAAGTGCCGCTTTCGATAAACCAGTTTTCATCAAGTTCCCAGCCGGCAGGGCTGTTAAACTCCTCCGTGTAAAATGGTGTTTGAGCTATTGCGGCAATTTTAAGTAGTATTGCCGTAAAAAAGAGTAGAATGAATCGTTTCATACTTATAAGTTTTAGTTAGTAATGGAGCTATTTAACAGGGTAAAAATATTAAAAGTATCAATGAATCGATCGGCAAGGATCAATTATTTATCATTAAATCAGTAATATAGAATCGGTTTTAATAAGGATGTATTTAGCCTGTCATATTCACAAATATCAATGAATACTTTCCAAATTAAAGAAATTGAATAGCCCCGTCATTTATGTGGAGCAAAATATTTTCCTACTGATAAACCCGCCGCCCGAAATCTTCTTGAATTTTAGAGGTTAACTTTTTTCAAGGATTAAAGCGAAGAAAAAGCAACAGAAACCTTTGTGCTGATCTTTCCCAACTTGAACAAGCCAAAACCAAGAAGGGAATTACTTTATCTGGAACTGCTGCAAATTTTGTGGAAGATCACACAGAAAAACACACATAGAGCCGGCAGTTCGCAGTGGATATGCCTATTCGAAGGCCTTTTTTAATACAGACTCCGCAAATTTCTCTAACTACCCATTTTGCCACTAATACTGCCTACTGGGTACTGCTGACTGCCAAATTTTTGAAAACATGCACTAATCAGCAATGAAAAACTAAAAACACTACTCCTTCATGTTGTGATACACGTTGCTCACATCTTCGTCTTCCTCAAATTTTGCCAGCATTTTCTCAATATCGGCGGCCTGCTCTTCGCCGAGCTCTTTTGTTTGCGTGGGAATGCGTTCGAATTCGGCCGTAATAATTTCAAAGTCATTATCCTCGAAATATTTCTGGAGCGTACCAAAAGATTCAAACTCGCCATAAACAATGATATTTTCCTCCTCGGCAAAAATTTCAGACAACCCCAGATCGATCAGTTCAAGTTCCAATTCTTCAAGATCAACGCCTTCCTTGTCCTTCACTTTAAAAACACACTTGTGCTCAAACATAAAACTCAGACTTCCGGTAGTTCCCAGCGATCCGCCATTGCGTGAAAAATAGCTACGGACATTGGCCACGGTGCGGGTATTGTTATCTGTAGTAGCTTCAACGAGTACAGCAATTCCGTGCGGGCCATAACCTTCATAAACAATTTCCTTGTAGTTGGAGGTATCAGGCGAGGTGGCTTTTTTAATGGCGCGCTCCACGTTGTCCTTGGGCATATTAGCATTTTTGGCATTCTGCATAAGCAGGCGAAGGCGTGGGTTCATGCTTGGGTCAGGGCCACTGGCTTTCACAGCGATGGTGATGTCTTTACCAATTTTTGTGAAGGTTTTGGCCATGCTTCCCCAGCGTTTCATTTTTTTGGCCTTGCGGTATTCAAATGCTCTTCCCATGTTTTTATATATTTTAAAATCCGGGCGCAAAAATAGTTGAATCCCTGTTAAAAGATGTATAAGGCTTTGAGATTTTTAGATGGGGCAGCAGACAGTTGAGAGTAGGTGATTTTCCCTCCTATCACATAACACTTGCTAAAATTATGTCAGGCAAGAAAAGCCTGGGTGAGACCTTTGTTTTTTGGAACTACTGCAAATTTTGTGGAAGATCATCCAGAAAAACACACATAAATCCGGCAGTCGGCAGTCCGCAGTGGTTATGCCTTTTTGAAGACATACACTAATCAGAAAAAAATCACCCACAAAAAGGGTAGTAGAACCTCTTTTATTATTCTATTTGTTGAGATTAACGGAACAAGGAATTCAAATTTGAAGTCCTGCTTGATGCTGCAAAGTAATCTTATAAAACTTTTTGCACACATGACGTGTGATTTATTGACCGGATAAAATCTCAAAAGCCAACTCCAGCATATTTCCATCCGAATCCACGAGAAATAGTTGATGTTTCCCGAATTCGGGCTGCAGGCCCATCTTATGAATATTTGATGTTTCGCCCTGGTATTCATCATCCACATACCAGAAAATGGTTGAGCCCGGGTTTTGGTGTGCGGCCTCAAAGATTACCTCACCCAACTTACCATCAATCTCTTTAGGGATATAAATTTTGGATGGCTTATCCGGCCAGATCAACTGGATAGGCTTTTCTCCGGGAGGATTACAGCCGCATTTCCAGGGTGGAGGATTTTGGTAAAACGGGTTCCGGGAGCGGTAAAACCAGGCCATGGCAGGCGGGAGGGTGAACCATGATCTGGTCTGGATTTTTTTATATGGATAACAATCGGCATGAACCCTGAAACTGCCGGTTTCGTCCAGATGGATAAGTTGATGGTATGGGCAGGATATCGATCTTGTTGCTGATGCGGGTGCTAATATTGTATCTGTATTTTCACAAAACATACCCGGCCTCATGCCGCTTTCGGCACAAACGGCAATTTCAATCATGTCGTCCCAGGGCGTTTCAAACCATCCTGAGGCAGGCAACAAATCAAAAACATCAAACAAAACCGGGGCCGCAGCAGTGATGCCTGTGAGCCCGGGGCGGCCTTCACCATCGGCATTACCGGCCCAAACACCCACCGTAAAAACCGGGGTAACTCCTACCGCCCATGCATCCCGGAATCCGAAACTGGTACCTGTTTTCCACGCAATGGGATAGGATGAAAGAAACGATTCCCAACCATGCTCACCTTCAGGGCGTTTAACCGCTTTCATCGCTTCGATGGTAGCGAAAATAGCCCCCGGTGAAAGATTAACCACGCCACCTGTTCCATTATTATGTGCTGCCAGTTCAATCAATGGGAGCGAAATATAGCAGTTTTGCTGACGTGGATAATTATTCAGGGTGCCGGCCATACTACTGTAAACGCTACAGATATCCCAAAGGTTTATTTCCGCGCCACCGAGAATAAGTGAAAGCCCATAATGATCCGAATTGAAATTCAGCGTGGATAACCCACAGTCCTTTAACAATTGGAAAAAACGTTCCTGCCCATAAGACCTGAGCAACCTTACTGCCGGCACATTCAGCGACCTGATGAGTGCTTCATCGGCCGGAACTACACCGTCGTAAGTAATATCGAAATTTTTGGGCGAATAACTGCTGATAGTGGTAGGGATGTCGGCAACGAGGGTGGCGGGAAGTAATTCACCGGCATCCAGCATGGCTGCAAACAGGATGGGTTTCAGGATACTGCCGCTGCTTCGTGGGCTGGAGATTATGTCAACTTTTCTGCCATGCTCGCCGGGGAGATCAAGTGTGGTGTTTCCTACGTATGCCAGCACTTCGTTGTTATTGTTGTTTATAACCAAAAGGGCAGCATTGTTTACGCCGTTTCCGCTGAGAATTTCCACATGTCGGTTGAGGATGTTGGTGCATTGCTGTTGCAGCCTTGAGTTGAGGGTTGAATTGATAATCCGGCCATGCTGTTCCTGATCAAAGCGGGCAACCAGATGCGATGCTATTTCAGGCAGTGGCAGGGGTTTGTCGGGGATGGGTTCTTTTCTTGCAAGTATGCAGGTCAGCGAATCGATTGCTCCCTGGTGAAGCAGTTGATCCAGCACCCGGTTTCTTTTTTCACGGAGTGCTTCCCTGTTGCGGCCGGGATGGATCAGCGCCGGAGCATTGGGCAGCACGGCAAGTGTGGCCGATTCGGCCCAGCTCAGGTTGTGGGCACTGCGCCCGAAATAGCGCCAGGCAGCCGCATCCAGACCTACTACATTCCCCCCAAAAGGCGCGTGGGAGGCATACATAACCAAGATTTCTGATTTAGAAAAGGAACACTCCAGCCTCAACGCCAGCCACATCTCCACCAGCTTTTCCCAAACGGTTCTGCTTTTTCCTTTTCGCGACAGCCGGATGGTTTGCATGGTGATGGTGGAACCGCCACTTACAATTTCGCCGGCAGCAAGGTTTTGGCGCGCAGCCCGGAGGATGGAAAGCAGATTCACCCCCGGATGGTTGAAAAAATAGCTGTCTTCGAAAGTGGTGATACAAACCGAGAATTTTTCAGGCACTGCCTCCGACTCCGGAAACCGCCACTGGCCGTCGCCGGCAATTCTTGCGCCCAGCATTTTTCCATCACGATCAAAAACCACAGTGCTGGTGGGATCATTAAAAAGTGGTTTGGGAAGGGAAAAATAAAAGAAAACCAGCAGTACCACCAGGCCTGCCAGCATCCATTTTTGGAAGGGTTTTAATTTGAATTTATTTGTTGCAATCCTGATCAATGCATTTTCTTTTTAGCAAAGGTCAGGAATATTTTTAAGGTGCTGCTATCTTTATTGAGGGTGAATTTTTAGAGATATGTTTTTTTTGATGAGAAGGCAGTCGGCAGTCTCCAGTCGGCAGTGGGCAGTGGGCAGTGGGCAGTGGGCAGTGGGCAGCTCGCCAATTTTGCGAAACGGGCTCCGCAGGCAGGGATTCAAAAAAAGGGTTTTCAACACCAGGTTAAGAATGTAATATCGGATAAACAAAAAGTGGTAAACAAATCAGAAAGTTCCATTTAAATTGGAAGAAATATTATCTTTGTCTCAAAATATTGAAAATTGTAATTAATACGTAAAGACAAATTATTGAAGCTAAAAAGAAAGAATCAGGGAAACCTGAAACTTATGAAAGCTATCGATAAATTGATTGAGGATATTGAAAATTCAGATTGGAAAGACAGATCAGAAATAATTACATCAAGACCGGATGCTGATAGAGTTCACAGAGATGACATTTTCTTTTTTGATATCAGTATTCATAGAACTTTAGCTCTGATCGTTTTTGATGAAGACTATGCTGAAATCCTTTGGGTTGGCAATCATGACGAATATCAAACAACCTTCAAAGGAAATAAGAAAACGATTGAAACCTGGTTGCGTAATCACGGAAAAATTAAGTAAAATGGACAGACTGGAAATTGATAACATATTAAAGGTTGACGAACTGAATAATGAACTTGAGTTTGAGCAGGCTACTTTAATTCATGGAAAATTAAGGTGGATGGTAAAAGAAGACAGCTCCCTGGAACCCATACGACAACATTTATTGGGTCTGATTGAAAAATATGAATCAAAGCACTGGGAAGATGAATCCAGGATCACTGAAGAACAAATAAAGGAAAGTGATGATGCTGAAAGAATCATCCATGCTGAAAATATTTTCATCCAAAAGCGGAAAGAACTCATAAAAAGTAAGCTAAAGGAAGAAGGTCTATCACAGAAAGAACTGGCTAAATTATTGGGACACAGACCCAATTATATGTCAGAATTGATTAATGGTGTCAGGCCATTTTCCCGCGACGATATTGTGGTAATACATCGTCTTTTCGGGATTGATTTCAAAAACTTAATCCCTCCATTCCTGAAAAAGGAAGTAGCCAATCATTTAAAGCTGACGCTTGGAAAAATGAAGAATAAAAGAGTCAGTTTAAAAATCAATGATTTGGAAGCGGACTGAAACCCGGCAATAGAAATTAATAGTCGGCAGCTTGCCTCGCCGCAGGCGGGGAGGTAGTTGGCTGTACTTTGGAGAGGGCCACCCGGCAGGAATCCGGAAACATAGACTTACGAAATCAATTCAGAAATCCAAACGCATCAGATTTAAACTGTGTAAGTTATAATAATAAAATGACCTCTCCGTTTTGACAAGTATCCACAAGATTATTGGATGACACAAAGATTACATACGGAATTTTTTGTTAATCTATAAATTTAAAAAAGTGAAAAAGCTTATTGTAACAGCAACATTAATATTTTGTGCATTCGTTCTTTTTTCTCAATCCCAAAATAAGGACAACGATAGGAAATTGCGCTTAGGATTTAATTTGGGTGGAAATTATTCGCTACTTC
>CAYNDN010000233.1:0-7561 GCA_964395075.1 uncultured Lentimicrobiaceae bacterium
ATGATATCGCAAGGGACATTTTTTCTATGAAGGTTTGGTTTTGCGGGATAAGGTTTATCAGGATTTAGTTTGAAAACCAGTTAAGTTTTGGAAACTTAACCTGTTTATCCTATCGCAACCCTGGAACCTTGCAGCGTAGGGGGGAGCATGCTCCCCGATGTTGGAGCCGCGTTAAACAACGGGATTGTCTCATTAATCATTTTACCCCTCTGAGAATTGATTATTTGAGAACCCTCTCGGGTAGGTACCCGAATATTTTAAGCATTTTTTGTTAATTTTTCGGTTAATGAGACAGCCCCCACGCTATCCCGATTTTCTCAAAATCTCTGATTTTATCAGAAAATCGAGGACCCTCGAAAAATAACAGAATCTAAGATTCTTATTTTTTGGGGCCAACTGCGCCACATTTTATCCAGGTTAAGAAACCGGATTAATCCCCTTTTAATTCTTCCAAAAATCTACCGATACCCCGGCCTTTGATTTTCGTTTCCAAATGCATAGCCTCGGCCCTTGTTACAAATTCAAAAGTTTTTACCAGCTTCCACGGGCCTTTGTTTTTCATGGATTTTGAATGGTTGGCATTGTGCCTTCTCAGACGTTCGGCCACATCCTGAGTTGAACCAACATAGTATTTGCTGGTTGTTTCGGATTGTATGATATAGGTGTAAAACATAAAAAAGAAGGGGGTCTGAATTGATTCAAACTCCCTTTGTGTCGGAGTGGCGAGACTCGAACTCGCGACCTCTTGACCCCCAGTCAAGCACGCTACCAACTGCGCCACACCCCGATGGTATTATTTTAAGAACTTAATCGAACTTCCGACCTTCCCGCCTCAGGGCGGGACACGCTACCAACTGCGCCACACCCCGATACCTTTTTCAAAAGGGCTGCAAAAGTAAAAATTTTTCAAAAACCCAGTCCTATTCCACAAAACTTTTACGAAAAAAAAGCCATCCCTGCTAAGAGATGGCATAAGAATTCAGTAGTTGTTATGTGAGAAGCTTAATCGAAAAGAATTTCCAATTCGTTAATTTCTACCGGATTAAACGGCTTTAATCCCTGGATGATATTCATGAAAGGGGCATAATCCTGCGATGGTGCAGTTCCGCCCTGCACAAATCCGCCCTGTGTGAAAAACCCGGGTGCTGCCGTATTGTAAAGATAACTCTGAACAATTGTGCTGTCGATCCACGGCCATGCATCATAAATCTGGGCTTCAAAAACATTTTGAATGGAATGCTCAACAAGCAACTTATATCTGTCGTCGGAATCCAGGTTCAGCGGTGGTAAGCCAACCTCTGCTACAGCAATATTCTGGCTGTCACTCCCTGAAGCTACAAATGCCCAGTCGAAACCTGTATCTCCATTGAAGAAATTGGCATTGGGATGTTCGGTATTACCATATATATCTACGACATCCCCATCTTTACCAACAAACATTTTCAGTGTTGAAACCGCGAATGGCTCAAATGATGAAACAGGAAGTTTATCAATGGTTACAAGCATGTGTCGGTCGTAGCCCATTTCCCCGGCTTCGCTATAATCAATACGGTATTTGGTTTGCATAAAAATGGGATTCGTTGTACGGTCTATATTCCAGGGCCTGAGCAGTGCAACACCTTTCACCGGATTTTTATCCCAGAATATCTGCATAGCTGTGTTTGTAGATAATTCGCTGTCGTTTTCATCAATGTCGGCAAGGGTCAATTTGTAAGCATAAGTTACACCTTCATAAGTACCATTTTCGATGATGACAACCTGCTTCAGGCGGCCGTCATCATCACCCGTAAAAGTAAACGACATGGGCTGGCTGAGGTTAAACCATGAAATAGAAAGGATTATTTCGGTGGTTAATTGTGCCGCATCCTCTCCAACATGTATAAAGGTTCGGAGGTGCTCATAAATGTCATTTCCCTGTAAGGTGTCAAAATTGGCATTTTTAAATGTTGCTTCAGAACTTATTGATGAGGGAATATCCACCATAAACTGATCGGGCAAAATGCTTTCGTTGTTTTGGGGCAGTTCTACTTCATCTTCTTTTTTACAGGATTGGAACAGGATTGCAGGAATCATGATTGCTACCATTAAAATGACTTGTGATTTTTTCATTGTCTTTAAATTTTAAAGTTTAAAAATGAACGGTTTTCGATGTTAATACACAGGACTTTCGATTTACCCCTATGCAGAATTATTTTTATTAAAAATGAATAACTGTTAGTCAAAGAAATCAATGTTCCCGGGAAATCCGGGATGAATTTGGGGAATAACGATTAACATAATAACTCAAAAACTCAGTTCATTCAACCACCAGCGTATCCCCAATCACTGAGCAGGCCGTAAAAAAACCCAGGCCTCCATTGGATATGTTACCGGGGAGATTTCCCCTGGCCTCCTCAAACAAACTTCCCTGCCATGCTGTTTCGGCCAGTAGGGCACGCAGATAATTGCCATATTCCTCCGTAACCGAATATTTCTTTACTATGGCATAACTGCCTTCCGGAAACCATACCGTTTCTGCTGACTGAGGAAAAATATTATAGCTCACATCGATGGTTTTCAGCGTATAATGCATCATACGGGCATTTTTAATTGTGTCAGTAATCTCCGGATCCACAAGGTGTTCCCAATTAATCAATGCTTCAAACATGGCAGTTTCAAGTGGGTTATATGCTGAATTATTCCAGGCAATCCTGTATAAACCGGTTTGTGAGTCCTTAATAAAAGAAGGAATATTTGCTGGAGTTACAGGCTGCATTCCGGTTTGTGCCGTATAAATTTTTTCACCATCCTTAATCCAGATACGGTACTCCCTGTTTATTACCGCAGCTAAGGGAGCTTCGGTAAAATAATAACCCGGAAGCTCCGGTGTTTCAATAAGCAATGTTGAATCCTGGCCGGCCTTTAGAATCACAATTGCTCCGGTTACGGGTTCAGGTATTTCGTTTGGCTCAATATATAACCTGGTTATAACCACATATTGATTTCGCAACTCATTGGTAAGCACACCTGTTACAACAATGGTATCCATGTTCTGATTGTTGATATTCCATTCAGCCTTCTCCTCACATGAATTGAGTATTCCAACTAACATCAAAAACATTAAATAATAATATAAACCGGCATTTCTCATCATCTAAAGTTTAAATTTGTAGGTTATCGAAGGCATTATTCCGAGCAGGTATTTTTGTGTTGTAACAAATTCCTTTCCGGCAAACAAATTTCCCGGAATAACAAACGACCCGTCCCTGGTTTCGGTCTTGTTAAAATTCACAGATATCGCATTATGCCGGTTGTAGAAATTGTAAATCCCAAATGTGAGGCTGTGCTGAAACTTATTTCCGGGTTTATTGAGCAACCAGGCGAGTGCAACATCAAGGCGATGATAGTCCGGCAAACGATCATTGTTTTTCTCACCATATAAAGGCACAGCATAACCATTATATGAATAAAATCCTATTGGCGTTGTAATGGCCGAACCGGTATAATAGGTCCAGTTCACTGAAAAAGTCATGGTTGGCGAATATTTCCACGACAGGTAAATTGAAAAATCGTGCGGGCGATCATAATATGCCGGGAATTCCTTGTCATTGTTCACCCCGGCATTTTTCATCAGAGACCTCGACCATGTGTAACTCACCCACCCCAACACCTTTCCCTCAGCCTTGCGCAGCATCAACTCCAAACCGTATGACCGTGCATCCCCAAATCGCAATTCTCCTTCGAGTAGGGGGTTCAAAAGCAAATTGGCATGTGGCTCATAATCAATCTGATTCTTCATCTTTTTATAATACATCTCAGAGCTGAATTCAAGTCCACTATTTCCGACAAAGCTATTGAATCCCAAAGCAACTTGTTGTGATTGTTGTGGTTTGATATTTTTGCCGGCAGGTAGCCATATCTCAAAAGAGGAGAATGGACTGATTGAATTGGAGATCAGGTTGAGGTATTGATGATAAATGCCATAGCTGAATTTTACCGAAGAAGCCCGCCCAATTGAATATTTCAGGCTGAGCCGCGGATCGAAATTAGCATAAGATTGAATGGTTTGACCATCCTGAAAAAGCAGCGTATCGGCAACCTGATAATTGGTGTCGTACTGATAAACGATGGATGGGCCCGAATTGATCCAAACCGGCAATCTGAAACCAATCTTAAAAGAGAGTTTCTTCGACAATTTTTGCTCCAGACTGGCATAAACCGCCAACTTGCCGGCATTAGATTTCGATACTTCAGGCAGCAATGGATTTGGATCGGGGGTAACTAAATTGCCCGGATTAAACGCATGTGAAGTGAGGCTTGCTCCGTATTTCAGCGTTTTTTCAGGGTTAGGAAAATACGATAGATCATACTTTAAACTAAAATTGCTGATTGATGAATTCCACTCCAGGTTGTCCGGGAAAAGCGAGTAGTCATAATTGCTCAGGTATATGATGGCATTGGCAAAATGCCGGTTGTTAAAGAGGTGGTTCCACCTCAGTGTGGAAGCTACATTAAACCAACGCAATCCTGTTGACACGCCATTTTCCCGATTATTCAATTCATCATGTCCATAATAAAAAGAGAAAAACAACCGGTTGTTTTTATTGATCTGCCAGTTTAGCTTACCATTCAAATCATACATGTACAGGCTATTATCCGGATCATCGCGCCTTATTAGCCAACTGAAATTAGAATGGCGAAATGAAGCAAAAAAAGAGCTCTTTTCTTTTTTAAGAGGTCCTTCCAGCGAAAACCTGTACATCAGCGGATTGAGCACTCCATTAATCTCAGTGTTTTTCAGGTTACCATCTTTGGCCACAACTTCGATCACAGATGATAGCCTGTCGCCGGTTTGAACCGGAAAATCACCTTTGTAGATGTTAATTTCCTTTGCCACATCAGGGATGATCACCGAATAATACCCAAATAAATGTGCGGGGTTGTAAACCGGTGCCTCATCGATCAGAATCAGATTTTGATCTTTGTTGCCACCACGCACAAAAAAGAACGCCGATCCATCGCTGTGTGTTTTGATGCCCGGAATGGTTTGGAGGCTTTTCACCAGACCAACTTCTCCGGCAAACTCGGGCAAGGAAACCAGAGCCGCAGGATTCACACGGATCTTGCTCATCTGGCTTTTCTCGATTTGTTCGGTGGTTTCGCCGGCAGTAATCGTAACTTCGGTGAGGGTTTCCAGGTTGAGTGAAAGCTGCACATTTGCTTCCCGGTTGCCGTTCAGATTGATGTTTTCAAAATGGGTGAGGTAACCGATGTAGGAATATTTCAGTTTGTAATCCCCTTCGGATAGCGTAACAGAATAAAAACCATAAGCATTTGAAATTGTTCCTACGGCCAGACTATCCAGGCTGATGGTTGCTCCGGGAAGTGTTTCACCAGTTTGATTATCAAGGATGTATCCGCTAATTGTAAATGATTTTGGCTGCTCTGAAACCTTCTTCCCCGGTTTGAGGATAATCTGATTTCGCACCAGCCTGTATTCAACGCCAATCTCCTCAGCAAGCTTGGTGAGTACCATCCTCAGGGGCTGATTTTGGGCATGGAGCGTTACCGGCTGCCCTGGATCAATCCTGTTGCTGTTGAACGAAAAATTGTAACCCGATTGTTCTGAAATCTGCCGGATAACTTCATTCAGTGGCTTGTCTGAAACATCAATATTAACAAGCATTTCCAACGACTGCTGTTGTGGGAAAATGCTGAGATGATACAGCAAAAAGAGAAACAGAAACAATGACTTCCTAATCATATATCAACTGCTGAATAGATGCATCTGATCCGGCTACCTGCAGGCGTTTCCGGTAATGATGTACTTATCACCGGTTTTTTGATAATCGAGGCCGAGGGTTTCGCATATTATGATGATCACATCTTCGAGTGATTGCCCCTCGAAAACTGCATTGAGCTTGCACACCCTAAGTGCTTTGTTGCCCAACTCAACTTCGGTATGATAGGCCCGGCTCAACTCCAGAACAACCTGCACAAGCGGGACATCTTCAAAAATAAGCTTTCCGGTTTTCCACGAAAGGTAGTTTTGAGCAACATTTTCTGACCTGGATAAAAGGCCGGCCTTTTTGTGAAAAACCGCTTTTTGACCAGCCGCCAAAACCACGGGTTTCGATTCTATGGCCGCTACCATAACCCTGCCCGAAGACACGACAACCTCATCAGCAACATTGGTTTGACGGACATTCACAAAAAAAGATGTGCCTAAAACCTCAATTTTCAACTGATCTGTTTCAATCACAAAGGGTCTGGATTTATCTTTGGTAACCTCAAAAAATGCTTCTCCTTTCAAACTCACTACTCGCTGGTCATTGTTGAAGGATTTTGAATACGTAATTTCCGAATCCCGGTTTAATGCAACATGGCTGCCATCGTTTAGTGTGATGTTCACAACATTATTGGCAGCAACTGTTGTAACAGTATTGCCATCAAACAAATAAAATGCTGCATATCCAAAAGCAACCAATATTACAACGGCGGCTGCGATCCTTGTAATGAACCTTAACTTACTTTTCTTGCCGGCACTCTGGTTCATACTAATTGTTTTGCCTGCTGAAAATAGCTTTTTTTTGATTTTCTTCCATTCCTGCTCCACATTTACAGCAGGCTTTTGAGTTGCATTTTGCCAGGCATTCTTCATCTCAAAATACCGATGCCTGTTATCATCAGATACTGCAACCCATTGCTCAAGTTTAACTGTTTCTCCGGAATCTGTTTCTCCGGCCAGGTATTTGGCAATCAGATCATCAAAATCTGTATGTTGTGTTTCATTTGCCATATTTTAGTTTGTTGCCTTCAAAACACTTAAAATTGTTTTTACCCTTATTGTATTGCTCCATTTTTTGCATTTATAAACCCCTGACTATCCAAATCCCAATCAGTATCAAGATGATTAAAAGCCCCTTTAGCTCTGATGACAATATTTTCAGTGCCTTCGACATTTGCGCTTCAACAGTTTTAACCGAAATATTTAGTTTTTCGGCAATCTCCCGGTATTTCAACTCCTCGAATCTACTCAGTTCAAACACCTGCCTGCATTTTTCAGGAAGTTTACCCATAGCATTTTCAAT
This sequence comes from uncultured Lentimicrobiaceae bacterium, assembly GCA_964395075.1. Lineage (GTDB taxonomy): Bacteria > Bacteroidota > Bacteroidia > Bacteroidales > 4484-276 > SABY01. Next base: position 7,071 of record CAYNDN010000233.1, read on the forward strand.
TTGTGATGCAACCTCACTTTGCTCCAGCTTATCAGGAACTGAAACTGCCATCTCCATTTCCAGCTCCACATCCAGGAAGTAACTTCTGAACTTCTTATTGTCGCGAATAAAATTCAAACACCGGTTTTTTACACTAATGTACAGATAAGATTTTATGTTTTGATCTGGTGAAATTGTATCACGCTTATTCCAAAAGTTGATAAAAACCTCCTGGGCAATCTCAGAAGCAGTATCGGAATCAGGAACATAGCCCATGGCAAAACCAACCAAGGCCTGGAAATGCTCTCTGAAATACTGCTCAAATCTGGTTTCGTCCATGAAGTTTTAATGCTTGAATGCGATTTGGTTTCTTTGATGACAAACTTAATGAAATCATTGAGACTATCCCCCTAAAACAATAAATTCGATGCACCAAAATCTAAAAATTTTTCAGGATTTTTAAGTCATTATGCTTCAGTTTCTTAATTCCACGCCCTGAAGGACGTGGTAAT
>CAYNDN010000234.1:0-7543 GCA_964395075.1 uncultured Lentimicrobiaceae bacterium
CCACCCAGCGATCGGCATCTTCATCATAAAGAATAATAGGGTCGCCATCGTTGGTTCCGGTCCACGGGCCAATAAAACCAGACCAAAGCGTGCTATTGTCAACCGGGCCGTAAAGCTTGTTTCCCTGCTTATCCCATATAGCAAATGAGAGATTGATCATCTGGAAATAATGATTTGGGCCTACATCGCCATCCGTATCGGGTGGGTAAACACCATTCACGTTGGGGATACCTTCGAAGTTGACCTCTGGCCCACGCGATTTAACTGATCCTCGTTGCGATTGAATTTTATTGTAACTCCCATCTTTTTTAGGGAATTCCCATTCCATTTCCAGCGATTCATTTTTAATGATGCCGTCTTTCCAGGCACGTTTACGTTCGCCAGGCATAATTACAGTCATCTCGCGTAATGGAGGAGACGTATCAAAATAGGCTGCCTTGCGAACCAGGGGGTCAGTTGTAAAATCCTGCCCAAAGGAAAAGCCGGCAGAAATAGCGGTGAGAAGCAGAAATATAAGTACTTGTTTCATCTTTTGGTAGTATTAAAATTAAATTTAGGTGTTGGATTCTTCGATTCTAATTGAAATTCAAAGCTTGCTTTAAGTTTGTCGCGCAGTGTATAAAGCACAAAATAATAGGGCACTAAAACCCCGAGCGCAATGAGGCCGGCCATACCTTCATCATCAACTACACTTAACGATCCTATGAGCGTGATCAAGAGGATAACAAACGGTAAGAAATATCCGTAGAGTACAGCCTTGTTTCCCAGCTTTCTTTTCATAGTGACAGTAACAAAATCGCCGACTTTTTGATCGTTGTACGCCTGCTTTTTTACATCAATCACCTTCTCCTGCTGGTCGGCGGCACCACAAAAACCCTTGGCATGGCATGAGGCACAGGCCGATTGGGCAACAATACTTACCCTGATCAGGTCACTTGTGATTTCGGAAATCACCCCGTCATGTTTTACCAGATCATCTTGCTGCATTATTGAATCTTTTAAGGTGTGGAAACGGAAACAGGTAAAACCTTACCATTAAAAAACTGATGTCCGGTGGTAGCAAACCAGGCAGCATATTCAGCCATTTCTTCAGCTTTTAAAGGTGGTTCGTAGCCCGGGAACGCTTCTTCGAGCATTTCGGTTTTAACGGCACCATAGGCCAGACAATTTACACTGATGCCCCGGTCATTCAACTCCTCAGCCATGGCTTCAGTGAGTACCGAAACTGCGCCTTTGGCTGCACTGTAGAGTGCCATGCCGGGAAATTTGGAACTTCCCTGGAAACCACCCATGCTGCTGATGTTTACAATATGAGATTTTTCACTGAAGTTAGGTAAAAGAGCCCTCGATAAGCGAAATACTGATTTTACATTTACGTTAAACAAATCATCAAAATCAGTATCGGTTAATTCGCTAAATGGCTTTTTGATCAGCATACCCGCGTTATTCACCAGGATATCAACTTTATCTATATGCTTTAAAATTTCAGGCAGCAGGTTGAATGCATATCCATCTGACGCAAGATCAAATGAAATACAATGAATTTTTGAATCAGGAAAAATGGAATTGACTTCTTTTTCAAGATCACGGAGTTTTTCCTTGTTTCGGGAAATAGCTATGATTTTATGATTTTGATTTTCAGCAAGTTTTAGCACGAGCGCACGGCCTATACCACGACTTGCTCCGGTTACGATAATATTCATTTCGGTTACATTGATTTAAGCCGGGCAAAGATAGGAAAAGTTTGGGGTTAGAGGTGGAGGGTGAATTTAGCGAACGTAGCGAAATGGCAGAGCGCATAGAGCGGAGCGCCAAGCGCAGAAACGATCAATGACGCTGAACTAAGTGAAGCCATTACACCAAACGCAGTGAGACCTCTTATTCCAGATTCCTGTCGAAAACCAGCTTCAGGCTTTTATCTTCGTTAATCCAGATCATGCGGTAATTGTTGAAAAAAGAGATGGTAAAATCCAAATCGGGCTGGTCAGGGTTAAAACTCATTAATTTAAGGTGTGGATGGTGACCGGAAATATGCCAGACTCCTTGTGTATTTTGCCCGAGTAATGCATTGCTTGATCTGTATTCCCGGTCCCAGCGGATCAAAATTTGCTGATCTGATATTTTATCGTGTTCTGTGGATTCAACCAGCTTCCAGTTGCCTATGGCCTCATCCCAGGGAGCGACAGGTTTTTTGGCTGCTTTTTCGAGTGATACTTTAACGGGCTGCCCCTCCTCAATTCTTTCCCAGGACATTGCGTTTTCTGTTAAAGTAACGGTAAAAGCTCCAAACTCATCTGTTTTACCAAATTGATCCATAAAAATCAACACTGAATTATCTGGTGTAATGATGTAAGTCCCCTTGCTATGCTCAAGCCCGCCGTTACCTGATTGGGTGGTATTATCTGGATTTAGTTGAAACCAACGGGCAACCGGGGTCGTATCTTCCCCGCCAATCCTCACCTCAGTAACTTCCCAAAGGCCGGTAACCTGGGCCTGTAAAGTAATTATTGTAAAAAATGCCAATATTAGAATAGCTATGTTTTTCATATTTGAAATTTTTAATGGTTATGATAACAAACGATTTGAATGATGTGTTCAGAGATTTAACCAAATATCTCATCAATCAAACCAGAGGTTTTCTTTTCGATGGATTGAAATAGCTCCGTGCTGAAATTATCAAACTCGTCCTTTGATTTGCTGAACCGGATTTGCCCTCCATCCAGGTAATGGATGTAATCACAAAGGTTGGTCAAAGTTTCGATGATGTGGGAGGTTATGATGATCGTTTTTCCCATTTCACTCATTTTCATCAGTACACTCCTTACAATGCGGTTGGTTTCGATATCCAGATTATTGAATGGCTCATCGAGGATCATGAGTTTTTTATCCATTTTGATCACCCCCAGCAGAGCCAGTTTTTTTTTCATGCCCGAGGAATAATCATCCACAATCTGGTTTAACGGCAGGCTAAACAGCTGATTCCATTTTTCAATATCAAAACCGGCATTTCTAAAAAGTGCCAGATACTCGCTTCCTGTAATGTTGGAATAAAAATAACTATCGGCGGATAAATAGGCCATATTTTTTTTGGATAGCTCAAAATCATCGGATGATATTTTCCCGGCATCGGCTTGTAAAAGTCCAAACAGTATATTAAGCAGGGTGGTCTTCCCTGATCCGTTTAAACCAACGATACCATGAATTCTACCAAAATCCATGTTGAGTTTCAAAGCATTAAGAACCTTTTTATTTCCGGGATAGGAAAAATCTAAATCAGTTATCGAAATCATGCAGATAAGGTTTTAGGTTTGATTTGGCCCTGAAAAACATCCAGACAGTAAGCACCCAAACGATGGGCAATAAAAACGGAATTACAATTCCAACTGTTCCAACTGCCGTAAACACCTCAACAGCGGCAGGTTTTTCGTTGGGAATGTAAAAGGCATATTTAAGCACAATAAAAAACAGATGCAACGATAGAAACAAGATATATTCGGCCAAAACGATGTACCAGTACTCCAGGTGAAAAATCAGGAAAGCTGTGATCAAGGGCAATGTAAGCAATGAAAAAATCACAAAATGCATCCTGAACTTTTGCAGCATCAAGCGCATGGCAGACTGCTCACCGGCAATCAGCATTTGAACTGGTTCACCTTTTTCGTAAAATTTTATAGGGAAAACTCCATAAGCAAAAATGGCCAGGGGCACGGCACCTGTTAAAAAAGAAAACCCGATTCCTGTCAGGAAAATGAGTAATAGAAACGGCAGGTTTTTTCGCATCCCCGATCTCCACTCAAAGGCATCATTTGGCAACCACTTTTGAAAAACTGAATTACCGAATCTGGTTTTAGATTTTAAATCAATAAAAGTAATGAAGTATGTTCCAGCAAGCAATAGGGCCAGAAGTTCCCATCGCAAAAAGTAAACAAGAAAAGCTAAAACCGGCATGGAAAGCATCAGATAACCAGCAAAAAGTATGGTTTTGAAATTGCTAAAATGAAGCTTTAAAAATGGCTTATCCCTGCGCTGGATTTGCAATGATGCCAATAAAATAAGCAATGCCGCAGATGCAAGTTCAAGGTTTTGCCCTGTTTTTAAAACGGTGAAAAAAGCCAGCAACCCCAAAATAAAAATCACCAAAACAAACACAAACCTGAACAATCCCAGCGAAATAAGTACACGTTTAAGCTGTAGAAAGTGAAGTTTTATAAATGGAATAATCTGAGCAGTCATTATGTGTTTTGATGAATGGCTAATAATAATTCAGTTTTGTAATGTGTGTTTATTGAACTTATTTCACCATTTTGTTAATTATGTAATGCTGTCAATCAATAATTTATTCGGTAAAATAAATGTTATCTATCAAAACCGTACCGCCGGTAAAATTACCTCCGGGGTCCTGCGGGTTCCACATTGCAAAAGGAATCGAAATTTCTGTGATGTTCAGTCCCTCAAAATCAGCAAGCGGAATAGTATATTCCTGAAATCCGAGCCCGACATCAGCACCTTCATAATCTATAATAAAGATTGCTGCATTTGTTGCCGGACTCTCCAGCTTTATTTCAGCATCTGCAATATTATCAGGTTTATGTATTGAAAATTTCAGGTGGGTAAATTCACTAAGGTTCACCGGATTTTCCAGTTCAATATAACCTCCGCCCCAGTTATCGCCAGGGAATTCAAATACAAGGCTGGAATCGCCATTTATGGCAAGGTCAGACGCGGAAGCAAAAGGTTCTCCGCCGCCACCATAAACAACAATGGAGGCATTGCCCAAGTATCCAAATACGTTGTTGATGGCGTGCTGTGCCAGGCCGGGCTCAATGTTCTGGCCAATCGATTCCTCTTCAATGTCGAGTGCAGGAGCCGCGGGTGGTTCAAACCCTGTTTTCTCAAAAACACGGACATAATCCACATACATGCTTTGGGGGAATGTTGTGGTATTGTCAGGATAGCCGGGCCAATTGCCGCCAACAGCAACATTCATCACCAGGTAAAAGCTCCTGAGAAACTCCTTCATGTCGTCTTCAACAGGCACTTGCTGAACAGTGGTTTCATCCACGCTAAAGGTGATGCTTTCGGGAGTCCAGTCGATGCTGAAGATATGATAGTTGTCGCTAAAGTTGCCATTTGAAAGCTGGTAGCTTTCCTGCGTTTCGTGATGTGAGTTGCCGCTGTTTGTATAATGAACTGTGGTGTAGATTTTTTGTGGTTCGTGACCCAATAATTCAACGATATCAATTTCGCCACAACCGGGCCAGTCAATCTCGTCAATATTATCTCCGAGCATCCAGATGGCCGGCCAGATGCCTTGTCCCTGTGGCAATTTAGCACTTACTTCTATCCTTCCAAAACGCACGCTGATTTTTTCATTGGTGGTGAGCTTTGCCGATGTGAAATCATCAGGGCCATTATTCAGAGCAGTAATTTTAAGAGCAGAAATGTCACCGTCGGTATCAATGCTTGAATTAGCATCACTTTCCGTATAAATTTGTAACTCATTATTTCCCCAACCTTCAGGAAGGCCATAGTCTGTGCCATCGCCGGTTTCGTAATGCCAGTCGCCCATATTTATCGATTCATCATTAAATTCATCTGACCACACCAGGGTGTAGCCTTCGGGAACGGAAATTTGATTTTCCGGTTCTTCATTGTCATTGTTTTTATCGCATGAGAATATGGTAGTGAAAATCAAACTAAAAATGGCAAGGTATTGAAATCTCTTTTTCATATTAATCCTGTTTATGTTAAAGTAATTTTTACGGTTTAAACTTTAAAAAGTTGTCTATTTGTCCTGACAAAGTGAATTGAATCCCCTCAGGCTGGTAACCCTGTGCCTGCAAATCCGCTCCGGTGCTTATGGAGAGAATGAGTAGGAATAATGGTTTTTTATAATGAGAGGGTTCAGCGTTGATAAAAATATTTGCGCCATCACTCCTCCAAATTTTTAAATATTCTAATCAGATAATCCTTGTTGTTTTCAATGAACAGAACATTGTTGTTTGCAAAATCTTCTTTTGTTGTTCCGGTTCCTTCTCCCCATCTGTCTCTAACATCATTGAAATCTGTATGAGACAAAATGAAAGCAGAAACTGAAACCGAAATATCTTTTTTGTCTTTGGTTAATTTTTGTTGAATCTTTTGTCCTAATTCTGGTGCTGATTCCTTACACCACAATATTTTCGGATTATTAAAATGATTGTCGCCCAATAAAATACCTTTGGGGGCAAGGAAATAAATATGTTGCTTATTCTTTTCAACAACCCATAAAATGAAGTCTGGATAAAAGGATGAGCTTTCCATGAAAAACCCAATTCCTTTAACTGACAGGTTGCGTAATACAAATAATTCTTTCCCTTCAAATAAATCATTCATTTCTTTAACAAATTCCCGTAAATGCTTTAGAAAATCCCTTTCACCTTCGTTTAAGCGCGTTGGAACCGTTTTGATCTCTTTATATTTATCGCCCTCCGAAAAGGAAGCAATGGGTGAATATAGGTGTTTGTCAAAATGGATGGATGGAAGTGTTTTTGTATCACTTTCATACATTTCTTTAATGCTATTTTCTAATTCCATTATGAAAGTTTCATGTTTCTTTGGCACCTTAACTATCATCTTTTGTGAGGCCGGAAACATTTCGGCATGGGCTTCATGGTCGAGTATATCGTAGGTTAAATATTGCGATAAGAATGCCTTTTCTTTATCTGCGTAAAATTTATTGATATAATCTTTTACCAGACTTACAGCAACAGAATGTACTTTTCCTGAAATAGCTTCATTCAAACCAAATTGTTCTTTGTGGCTGTAAAGATTAAAATCGCCATCAGTAATTAATTGTTGAATTGCAGATGTTTTTATAATCAAGTTACTATAACCCTTGATTAATTTATATCGATTGGCTTCTAATTCCAATGCGCCAAAATCAATAAAACTGATAAATTTTTTAAAGAAATTCTCAAAATATGGTTCGCTTTCTTCAGCTACCTGAGCATTAAATCCTCCTGCTGCAATGCTTACTTTATTGCGCAAATCAATGGTGACCCGTTTGGCAATTTGGCTGTTGTATTCTAATTGTATAATATCTTCCTTAAAGTTTTTATCTTCTTGTTTGCGGAAAGTCATTATCTTACCATTCCATTTTTCCTCATTATTCAAATTAATTTCAATCGGATATTCCGTGTATTCCGGGACTTCATTTTCTATCTCAACCAAAAAACGATTCATGTACGAAGCATTTAAGCCCATGATAGAGATGTTTTGCAATGCCCTTATGAAATACGGGGCATTTGCTTCTTCCCGCTTAAGTGAAAAGTTTTTTCCTTTTAAGCGCACACCTCGACCAAACAACTGAATAATCTGAGCTCCTTCACTTTTACCCATGTTCATTAGGCCCATACTGGAAACACGCCAGGAATTCCACCCTTCAATAAACTTTTTCGAACCGATTAAGATATTGATGGTTGAATTGGTTTCAGAAATTGCCTGAAATAAGGATTTTGTAAAATTATCATCCTGAATGATTAACTCGCCTTCCGTATCAGCT
>CAYNDN010000235.1:0-7534 GCA_964395075.1 uncultured Lentimicrobiaceae bacterium
TGGTGTGGGCAAAAACAATAGCAGAAAGAACAAACAAAGCGGTGATCCTCTTTCCGATTGCGTTTCACATTAACAGGGCACCAAAAGACTGGTCGGATGTGCGCACAATGAACGACCTGCGTTTTGAGCGTGAAGGATTGTTTCCGGCTGTTGTTGGATCATCTTTTGCCAACGTGGCCATCAGCACCCGGCTGCATATTTTGCCGCAACGCTTCTTTTGGTCAGGAGTTCAAACTTTTTATGACACCATTCAGCTTATCAACCAAATAAGAAGCAACAAACATCCTGTAATCGCTAAAAATGCCACCATTGATTTTTTCGCTTATTCCATTGGAGCTTTCCTTATGGAAGTTTTGATGATGAATAATCCGGGTGGACATCTGGACAAATCCAGACTTTTCATTTTTTGTGGTGGCCCTGTATTCAACCGAATGGCCCCGGTTCAAAAAACCATTCTCGACAGCGAAGCCAATATTGCCCTTTATTCTTTTTTCCTGGAGCACTTGGACAGCTATATGAAAACAGATGCGCGGCTGGCCCACTATTTCAGTGAATCGCACCTTGAAGGCATGGTTTTTAAATCGCTGATCGACTACAATAAAATGATTGATTTTCGTGAGAAAAAATTTCGGCAAATCAGCGGCCGGCTCATGGCGGTAGTTCTGAAACAGGATACAGTGGTACCCTACTACGAAGTACTGAACACATTACAGGGGACTGCAAGAGACATACCTGTTCCTGTGAAAATCCTGGACTTCCCTTTCCCATACACCCACGAAAACCCGTTCCCTCTGCATGATAAATATAAGCATGAGGTGATCGAAAAGTTTGAGGAAGTTTTTGGGATGGCAACAGATTTTCTGATTTAGCCTCTATAATTCAAGAAAATTTTAGGTTGAGGGTTTAACAGTAGAAATATGTTTTGCCCTGTTATTTGTGGCGGGATTAAATAATTAACAAACAACAACTTAATCAAAATCCAGAAAAATTTGGACATACAATACTATATTTATCCGGATTTTGTCTCTTAATAAATAGAAAAAATACCCCCCCCCGAATTAAATGACGGGGCTATTGATTTTCTATGATTTAGGATGTAAATATTGATACTTATGAATAGGACAGGTTAGGATAATTATCCTGACTATTTGATCTTTTCCAGCTTTTTGGCCCGCTCACGATTAAGATTGACAATGGCAAAAATCATTACACCGGCACTAACCCACTGTACAATGCTCAGTTTTGCATCATTAAAGATATAGTCGAACACAATGGCTGAAACCGGGAAAAACAATTCGCAAATTGTTGCAATGATAGCCTTAACACGGGTTAAACCAAAATAATAAAGAAAGATAGCACCCGAGCCGGTGGTAATGGCTATCACGAAAAAGATTATCCAGTTGATTTGCGTAGTGACATGCACCTGGCTGATTTTTCCTGAGATTAAAACAAAGAACAACATAAAAAAGGCGGCAAAACCATAGCGATAAAAAGTAGCTGTTTTGAAGCTGTACTTATTCAGGATTTTTTTACTGAACACAGTTGAACTTCCAAAAGAAAGTGATGCTAACAAGGCAAAACCTGCGGCATATACTGTGTTGGCCCCGGTTACAAGGTTTGGCGTATGAAAACCAAAGGTGAGGAAATACCCGCCAATGATGGCTACTGAAGCCCAAATGATATAATATCTGCCCAGCTTTTCTTTCAGGATGATAGCAGCCAGTGCTATCCCGAAAATTGGTTGCAGCTTTTGCAATAAAACCACGATGGTAAGGTGCTCAAAATTAACCAGGAAAAGGGCCTTTACTATGGCCATGGTACCAATTGCACCTCCAAACAATGCTACCAGTCCGATAAAAAAGTAATCGGCTGGCGAAAACTTATTAAGGTATTTATACTCGCGTGACAGAAAAAAATTCATGATCACAAACGGGATGGCATGTAGCATAAAAACCACATAGCCAACATCCAGATTGTACAATCTGGGTGTGAGTACAATGCCGTCGAAGCCCCAAAAAATTGCCGACACACTTACTGCTATGGCTCCAAGAAATATATTCCGTTTTTCTTTGATCATACTTTTTTATCAGGCCGGCAAATGTACACGAAAAACACTAAATCGACAGGTTGTTTACAAAGAAGAAAATTATTGAATGCTATTTATGGTTTGAGGCATCCAAATCAATCAGAAACCTGGCAGCAATACCAGCCCAGATATAGGTTTGATTCCATCCGGCCTGACGATCGTCAGCACTATAGAATTCCCAAAAAACATGATCTTTTTTCAGATGGTAAGCCATGTTATCTAAAACCCGGTTGGCCAACTCAACGGCCTCCTCCTCATAACCATAATCGAGCAGGGCCCTGAAAATTAAATAATTCCACTGCACCCAAACGGGTCCGTTCCAGTAGCCGATGGGGTTGTAATAATCGTGGCCGGCAGACAAAGTGGGAACACCATACGGGCGCCAGAATTCATTTTCATTCAGCAAATGCTCGACCAGCCTGGCTGCCTGAGCCGAATCCGCCACACCTGCCCATAAGGGCAAAAATCCAATGATCTCTTTTATTTTCAGGTCGTTTTTCGATTTGTGCGAAAACAGTTCAGTGTCTTTATCCACATTGTAATAAAAACCATCTTCGCTGTCCCACAATTTATCATTGATCAGGGTGGCACGTTTTTCTGCGTCTTCCTTCCACTTCCTGGCTTCAGTATCCCGCCCCAGTTCCGTGGCTATTTCGGCGAGCGATACGGCTTCACTCACAAGCATCGCGTTCACGTCCGGACCTTCAAAATTGGAAGGCCACCCTACCTCATCCCAAACCGCCACCCGGGCATCACGCACGCTTTCCAAAACCGCATGCGCTCCCCATTCGCAAAGCCCGTCATCATCCTTGTCCCGATTCGAAACATAGTAGTTGTAGAACTTTTTCCCGGATTCGTAAGCTTCAGCTAAAAACTTTTTATCACCGGTAATTTTGTAAATTTCAAGATTCTGCCAGTTATACCAGGGTGCCGAGCTTGTATATTCTCCATTGGTTTCGATTTGCTCATCTAAGTATGGTCCTGTTCGATAGTTAATATAGCCATTTTCCCATTGTCTTTCCATGTAAACGCGCTGTGAATTCATGGCACTTTCGGGGTCCATAAATGCATAAGCCAACAACACCAGGCTCTCGTGAAACACCTGCCCTCCATAGCCCCAACCCCATTTTGGCTCCCGTGAAAACACATAATAGTTGTATCCGCATTCGCCTTCAGGAGGCATCATGCACTGGCGCATCAGGTTGAAGGCATTCCAGTAAATGGCTTCATGGTCATGATTTTGAAATTTGATCTGTGGAATTTTACTAAAAAGTGACTCATTTGCTTTGACCAGATCAACCGGCTGGATTTCTATCATTTGCAGCGATTCTTTCCGCAGCCGGCTGATTTCATCATCCTCAGCCGCCAGGTTGCGAACCATGCGAAATCTGATGCTATCTCCCGGCTCCATTTCCCATGATTGAGAAAATATCAGGTATTTTGCATTTTCATCGATAGTCCTGTTCAGCTGTCCGGATGGAAGCGAATCTTTTGGAGGAAAATCCCTGTATGTTCCAAAACCATCAGGAACCGGGTCAATCATAAACACCGACTGCAAATCTTCAACATAAGGAATATCATGATTTTTCATCCAGCCGTCTCTCTTTTTGTGATGCTCAAATGAGAAACCCTGAATTATAAAATCAGTATTCTGTAATTTTTGATTCAGATAAAAATATGGAAACCAGGTGAAGTCTGCATTTCGTTTTCCCTCGTTCACAACTTTGTATTCGGCAAAACAGCCTGTGGAACTGTACACATCAAAAAATACTTCAACACGAATATGCCTAAAGGGATAAAAATAAAACTGCACCAGATCGGGATAAGAATGCGTGATTATGGGCTCCCGGTAAAATGTCCGTATGGTCTTTCTGCACTCGCCGTTCATTGCGAAAACTGCACCCAGGCTTCCACCATCCACCGATACAAATTCGATATTGCTGTCCGGATCGTACCACATCATTCGGTAAGCCTGGTCGAGCCGGTAATCCGAACGCTCCATGGGAGCAGCATAGGTTGTGAAAACCGGATCGCTGGCCAAACAGGATAGGTTTGAAAGATACTGGCCGCTCACATTCAGGTTTATGAAAAGTAAACAGGCGGCTGCTGCAAAAAGGATAAGCCGGTTTAGAAGATTGAAATGCATACACGGTAAAGTTTGTTTGCAGACAAAACTACATTTAATCATATCATGGATGTGTAAAAGTATGTTGAAAATTCCGTTAAAATGCATACTTTGCATTGATTTTTATTGTTATCTTTATACCTTGAATATTAACAATCTAAAACGCCAGACTATGGATATTAAGGAACAAAAGCCAAGACAGGTATTTTCGGGTACAGCATGGCAGGCCGATCAGATTAAGGACATGTTGAGCGACAATGAGATTGAGGCTTTTTTAGGCGACGAAATCTGGGGGACTGATGCCCCGATGGCGCATGCACCCGACATGCCGGGCGGCGTAAATGTTTATGTTGCACAGGAAAATGTGGAAGATGCCAAAATTGTGGTAGAACGCTACTACGAAGAATCCCCCACCGACGACTTTCAATAAGCAGCAGCCGTCAAAAGAAAAACGAATTGTATAACACAGCCACGAAATGAAGCTAAACTTCCGCTTTCGTGGCTAAAATATTCCAACAAACTTTTAATTCAGGATGACTTTTTCCATGATATGACTTTTCTCATTTGTAATTTTTAGAAAATAAACGCCCCTTTTCCAATCCGTTGTATTTATCTCATTCTCCATATTATTAAAAGCGTTCCGGTAAACCCTTTTTCCAACCACATCAAAAATTTCGATGGTAAGGTTAGCTTCTTTTTCGTTTTTAATATGGATGAAATCTGTGGCCGGATTTGGGGAAATTGAAACGCCATTGATTTGCTGGATTTCCCCGATTCCGCCCCAGGTAAATGGCGCCCTGGAATAGTACAATTGCCAGTATCCATCCACAAAAGCCTCAAAAATCATGTAGCACCAATTGCCATAATTGTATTCGTTTTCACCCAGAAAAAACTGCGGGTTCCGGCAAGTTGTTTCCAGGTAGGATAAGCGACTGAAACTTTGTGGAAAATAATCCTGGTTTATAAAAATTTCCTGTACGCCAAGGGTGTCTTTAACATAAGCGAGATGGTAAATTTGCAGATCACCATCAACACCAATGAAGGTGGAAAAAACATCAAAATCAAAATTCTTTGTATTACTCAAATCAAGGGGATAAAACCATGAGTAGTTATACCAAAAACTGTAATTGTTGATGTGCCAGGTTTCATCGTTAGAATAGGAAAACGCCAGCACCATGTCATCCATCAAATGATTTGTACCGCGCAAGGCGTTTATGTTTTTAGCCCTGAAGACATCTTCAGGTTCCGACCACCTTTTATTTTCATTCAGATCCGAGCGCATCAGTTTCACGGAATCGGCAGAAGGCGTGATCCAGTAAATTTGTGGTAGCTTAAATTTAATATCCAGAATTTCTCCTGTAAAAATGGTGTCAGGTTCAGTCGTTCCAAAATACCCGTCATCATGCATAAATTTCGAAATCAACAAATGGCCGTCCGAGTTCCAGGCAACATTATACGGATCGTAAGAACTGTACAATACGGTGGTTGTAAGTAAATTGTTTTGATTTCCACCAGCGGATAATGTAATTGGCTGTGAATGCCCGCCATCAGTTGCAAATTTGATGTATTGAATCTCCGATTGATCTGCGGCAATTTTTTGAAATACGATAAACGTAGTATCTATATTGTACCACCCAACATTTACGATTGATGGATTTTTGTAATGCACGTCAGGCGCTGAAATGAGAAGCTGAGGATCTTCTCCGGTGAGATAACGCTGATAATAAATGGCTGTTGAAAGCGAATCCGTACTTTGTTCCCAAAGCAAAAGAAAATCATTTCCAACTGCATTTCCAAGAAATGCATTTGCTTTATTCGATTCGCCGGCGGTAAAGGGCTGCGGAGGCGACCAGGTTTGGCTTACAACAAAAACCGGGGTTAGCATCAGGAAAGCAGCTAATAAAAAGATGTTTTTCATAGCAGGAAAGTTTAAGTTAGTTAAAAAGTAAAAAAAAAGTTGGTTCAAAAGTAAAAAAAAGTTGGTTCAAAAAAAATGATCCACTTTCAGAGGATTGGGTATCTGTAAGACAGATTCATGATCATTTACCCTAATTTTCGCCACAAAACTGAAAGTACAAAAACCTCAATTCATCCACCGAAGCTTTTGCAACCGATAAAGCTTTGTGCGGCATGCGGCTTGCGAAGGTGGGCTCACCACTCACTACTCACTACTCACCACTCACTACTCACCACTCACTACTCACCCCTCCCCTCCATCTGCAAAATAATTTCCTTATGATTCTTAATACGTTCCTTTAGAATTTCGATATACGTTCCATTAATTGTATCCGGAAAAAACCGGTAGGATTCTTCGGCCCATTCCAGCGCGGGTTCCAGCAGCCCTTCCATTTCACTGGCCAAAGCCAGGTTAAAACTCGCCTTTGCTCTGATTTTATTGTCAGGCTCGGTGAGGGCTTCACGCCAAAACACAGCAGCAATCTTCCAATCACCCAACTGCGCCAGTTCATATCCTTTCTTCATATTCCTGTTGCCCCTGGTAAAAACCATTCTGCTTGTTTGGGCATAATGCGGTGAAATGTATGATCCATAGCTAATTCCCATCAGTTCAGCGGCATCTTCGAGTAAATCAATTGAATTCCGATAATTTTCTTCATCGTTTCTGCCATATGGATCCTTTACGGGAAGATACAGCGTATCATACAACATTTTACTGTCAATCAATTTTGAAGCAAAAGGATTGATGAGCAGCCACCTGCCGGAAATTGCAGCAGAAAATTCTGCAACATCATTGCCTAACATACCATAATAAATATCGTAGCTGACCTTTTTTTCCAATGAGGTTAAAATCAGAAAAGCCTTAGCTCCATGCTGCCTGCACCACTTTTTAATGTTAATGATATCCGATTCAGTGTATTCCTCCGCTTTGTCCGGCAGCCCTTTTCCGAGGGTATCGATAAAGATGGTTTCAACCCTGCCGATTTCCTCCAACATATTGTTTAAAGTGCTGATGGCTTTGCCGGCCAGGGCCGAATCGCGAAAAACGGTATCGCGCAGTAGCTGACCGTAAATCACAAATGGCGTCCCGTCCGGTTTTGAAGTATCAGGAAAAGCATTATGCGTTACGAGGATTGTATCCAAACCAATGGGCAGGTAAAGTTCCGCCGGTTCCATCACATCGATGGTAAAATACTCTGTGGATTTGCACCCTGTCAGCAAAAAAGCCAGAGTCGCCAAACCGATCAAACCTGATAAAAAATTGAACCTTAACATAGGTACGAAATTAAAAAAATGGCAATAAAAAAAATGGTTCACGACAGATAAAGGCTTTTTAAACAAAGTTTATGGAAAAAAACGTTGCGAAT
>CAYNDN010000236.1:0-2264 GCA_964395075.1 uncultured Lentimicrobiaceae bacterium
ATCATCTTATATTCCTCTAAGGTCAGTTGTTCTGAATCTCGCTGAAACTTCCAAACTCACGTTAACCAAAGAAATTATTGCCTCAGAAATTTGAGGAATAATCCCGAATCACTGCGTTCTCGGGATTCCGAAGGGGCGGAATTTCCGCTTTGCTCCAACTTAAAGCTCGGGGCATAGCGCAGAGTGCAAAGCGCAAAGTGCATAGCGCGTAGCGCATAGCGCAAACCGCTCAGTGCTTGGACATCCGGACGTTCGGCGGAATACTCATTCCACTGAGAATGTCAGACAGTTTTTATGATCCAAAAAATCAATTTCACGGCAGGGATTCAATGTATTTCTTAATAGCGAAATAAACTGTTTGAGTTGTGTCGGCGGTACGAGTGAAATCGTTTTTGAAAGAAATATTAGATTCCTCCCTTCGGTCGGAATGACTGGGTCTTGCCGGGTATTTGGGGGCAACAAAGGGGCGGCGCAGCCGCCCCTTTGTTGCACCCGTTTCCACACCTGCACTTGTCACTTCGACCGAGCGCAGCGAGGGAGAAGTCTAAAATCAGCGGCAGACTGATTTACGAATCAGTCTTTGTAATTACTTAAAAACCAATATCACGTCAGGAGGTCTGAACTTAATCAGTGCCGCCATTTTCTTTTTCCATTTTGTTATGGTGGACAGGTGAATATAATTTTATTAATTGGAGTAAAAATCAGGGATGTTTTTTAAGGCCAGAAAGTTCATCACAATTTTTTGGTTTTTAAAAAAGATTTATATTTGCATCCTTTACAGAGAAAACGTTTAAATCAACTTTAACTAACAAATTATTCATTAATTAAATCAACTTTATTATGAAAAGAACACTACTAATTGTATTAACATTGGTATTTGGAGTTGCCGTGATGGCGCAAAAAGCCCAGGTTAATCCAAACATTCCATCAGAAAGAGCTATCATTGCCGATAAGGCTGATCCTGCTCCGTCAAACCTTCCAAACGTTGGCCAATCGCATAAAGCAAAAGCTCCAGCAGCTTTAAAGGGAACTGATGTTGTGTCGATTATCAACATTGGAACCTCAGCAAATGGCTACGGATATGGTTATGGTGGCGGACAGAAATCGTTGGTAAATGTTAACCATGACCTGAATATGGTAACCAACTTCCACCGTATGGGTGGTGACCTGGATCCGGGCGGATACTCTGGAGACCTTGGTTATGATGTTTCAGTTGACGGTGGTATGACATTTACAAACATGGTAGAGCTCTATGTAGCTACCGAAAATGCCGGTGGTCAGTACTTCCTGGATGCAGCACGTTATCCGAACCACGGTGTTTACAATCCGGAAGGAAATACCGATCCGAACAATGCTTACCTGACATTCTTCGCTCCAAACCTCGATGGTTCAAACTCCAGTGACTCATGGGGCGGATACAGCTATGGAATTCACCACATCGGAAGCGAACCTAACGTAGATACTACCAAGCACCTGCTTCCATCAGTCCCACCTGACAAAATGCAGTATATCCCTGATGGATTTTGCATGGTTAGCCCCAATGCTGAATATTGGGTTACTGACTTTAATCAGGATTGGAGTTCAGGAACACTGGTTTATTTGAATGAGATGATTATTAGCCATGGTGTTTGGGATGAAGCAGAAGAAGATTTTGTTCTTGAGCAAATGTTCCTTGAATGTGAAGCAACAGATGCCCTCATAGAAATATCAGGCCGTCCTTCTTTTTCAAAAGTAGCCTTCTCACCCGACGGACAAATTGGCTATATTGCTATTCTTTCTGATATTGGTGAGGTTGAAATTGCAGATGGCCAGTCATTATATCCGGTACTTTACAGAACCGAAGATGGCGGAGAAACCTGGTCAGACCCAATCCCCGTTGCACTTGGTGGAGAAGATGGTATCGAAGCCATTATGAACTACCTGAGCGATGAGGAAATTGCAGAGCTCTTCCTGGAACCACTGCCGGAGCGTGATGAAATTCCTTTCACTACTGCTTTCGACTTTGAAATTAGCGTGGATTATAATGGTAATCCAGTTATTGCCGTTATTGTTGGTGTTTCAAGCGATCCCTATACCATCCTTACTGGTATTTCACCTTCATCAGGTTACCTCTTTACCAGTGTATTTTTCCTCCACTCAACAGATATGGGTGAGGAAGGAAGCTGGTACGGACATGAAATGGGACGTCCCGTATCATTCCGTGGTAACTTTGGCGACCTTACCGAAGACAACCGTATCCAGATGGCACGTACACCAGCCGGCGA
>CAYNDN010000236.1:2274-7521 GCA_964395075.1 uncultured Lentimicrobiaceae bacterium
GAAAACAATGCACCCGATATCTGGTGTCGCGGATGGGATTTAATGTCAAACACTTATACTGTTAACGAAGATGGTGATGACCGTGCCACTAACGTTACTTTCGGTTCAGAGGGTACTTTCTCAGCTTACTTCTTCGCCATGGGTAACGAAGTATTTGATGATGGAATGGGTAACTACACCATTCCTTTCGTTTACGAAAACATGACACCGACAGACCCTGCTCAGCCGGTTCAATTTAAATATATCCAGGACTTCATGTTTACAGATGCAGATTTTACGCTTGTAAGTGTTGAAGATGCTCCTGCAGTAACAGAATTTGCTCAGGTTTCACAATCAAGTCCGAACCCTGCAATTAACAATGCAAAATTCACTGTTACACTCCGTGAAAATACAAACGTTAATATTAAAGTTACCAACCTGATGGGACAGACTGTAAAAGTTCTCCCAACCCAAACAATGCAGGCTGGTGCAAATACTGTTAGCATCAATGTATCAGACCTTACTTCAGGTGTTTATTTCTACACAGTAGAAGCCGGCAATGAAGCCATCACCAGGAAGATGATCGTAAAGTAATAAAACACGCACATAAAATACAAAAAGTCGCATTCTACCCGGATGCGGCTTTTTTTTTAGCCGTTAACTTGTTTCAAATGCACAAACTATTATTCTTAACCCTGCATCGGGTTTATTTACCGTATATTTGCACCTTATTTATTTTATCAAAAATTTATTCATCTTTTAACTAACTATTCCATGAAAAAATGTTTACTATTTGCCATGACCCTTGTTTTTGGGCTTTCACTGGCAGCACAAAACCTCAAACCAAATCTTGAAGCTGAAAAGCCTGTATTCACAAAGCGTATTTCAGCAGAACCTCAAAACACTACGGTAGCTGGTAAATCACACCAGGCCAATACCAGTCATGCCTTCAAGGGTACTGATGTGGTTTCTATTATTGATATCGGAACTTCGGCAAATGCTTATGGCTACGGTTATGCCGGCGGACAGAAAAACCTTTTGGCTGTAAATAACGACCTGAATACAGTAACCAACTTCCACCGCATGGGTGGAGACTGCGATCCGGGTGGATATTCCGGAGACCTCGGTTATGATATTTCAACCGATGGTGGTATGACATGGGAAATGTGTATTGAAGTTTATGTAGCTACCGAAAACGCAGGCGGAACCTATTTCCTGGATGCGGCACGTTATCCAAATCACGGCATTTATAATCCGTTAGGAAATACAAACCCCAACGATGCCTTGGTAGCTTTCTTTGCACCAAACCTCGATGGCTCCAATGATCCTGCTGGTTGGGGAGGATACAGCTATGGCATTCACCATATCGGAAGCCCGGCTAACGTTGACACAACCAAAAATCTCCGTTCATCACGCCCTGCTGATGGTGTTTATCAGGAAATTCCTGATGGATACTGCATCACCAGCACAGGCGATGTGTGGGTGGGTGACCTGAATAAAAACTGGTCGAGTGGTACCCTTGTTTACGAAGGAAATATGATCATTAACCATGGTACATGGAGCGAAACCGAAGGTGATTTTGTTTTTGAAGAAATGCTGATGGATTGCGAGGTTATTCCTGAATCGACACTGCCAACATACCAAAAGATTGAGTTTGCTCCCGATGGAATGATCGGTTACATCCTTGTACTGGCCGATATTGGAGAGGTTAGCATATCAGAAGGACAATCCTATTATCCGGTACTCTGGAGAACAGAAGATGGTGGAGAATCATGGACAGATCCTATTCCCGTCGCTATTGCCGGCGAAGACGGAATTGATGCCGTACTCAACTACCTGAGCGACGAAGAGATTGCTGAACTGTTTGTTGAGCCATTGCCGGATCGCGATGAGATTCCTTTCACTACATCTTTCGATTGCGACCTTTCAGTAGATGCTTTTGGTAATCCTCACATTGCGGTAGTAATAGGTGTTACCGGTGGTGATCCCTATTCAATCCTTACAGGTATTTCACCATCATCAGGCTATGCCTTTACCTCAGTATTTATGCTCTCTTCAGTTGATAAAGGTGAAGAAGGCAGTTGGTTCGGTCATGAAATGGGACGCCCTGTTTCATTCCGTGGTAACTTTGGCGACCTGACCGAAGACAACCGTATCCAGATTTCACGTACGCCCGCCGGCGACAAAATGTTTGTTGCATGGTTGGATACAGATACAACAGTTTCAGCCGAAAACAATGCGCCTGATATCTGGGCTCGTGGTTTCGATTTGGTGACCAATTCACTTACTGCTGATGAAAACGGTAACGATATGCCTACCAACGTAACTTTTGGTTCTGAAGGAACTTTCTCGGCGTATTTCTTTGCCATGGGTAACGAAGTGTTTGTTGATGGTATGGGCAATTACACCATTCCTTTCGTTTACGAAAACATGACACCGACCGATCCGGCACAGCCTGTGCAGTTTAAATATATCCAGGATTTCATGTTTACCGATGCTGACTTTTTATGGGTAGGCGTTGAAGAAAACGAAATGGCCAGGGTGAATTTTGCAGAAGTTTCACAATCCATGCCTAATCCTGCTACCAACAATGCTAAATTTACGGTTACGCTGCAGGAAAATACCAGCGTGAATATTCAGGTTACCAACCTGATGGGGCAAACGGTAAAAACTTTCCCAACACAAAGCATGCAGGCCGGTGCGAATACAGTAAACATCAATGTATCTGACCTCACTTCCGGTGTATATTTCTACACTGTTGAAGCCGGCAACGAAGCCATCACCAAAAAGATGATCGTAAAATAGTCATCTCAAAAATATGATTCAAAAAAGCCGTATCCATTGGGAGCGGCTTTTTTTTTTCTATCACGTTTCGCGGTTTGTAACTGTCAGACAGTTTTTGAAATTTTCTTAGTGTGAAGAGGCTCTCATAATTCCTGGAATTCTATTATCGCCATAATAAACTGTCTGACAGTTCAAGAATAATTCAAATCATTGAAATTAAATAGAGATGGGTTTTGTAGAGACGCCCAATTTGGGCGTCTCTACGAGAGAGACATTTGTCAAAGAAATTAATGCATTTTCGAATTTCCTGAAATAGAATAACGAATAGTCCTGCAGTTGCGCAGTGGCGGGACAGGCAGTACCGGGTTTAATTCGCTTGAATGGATTGGTAACTTGCTTTCTTAAACTGCCGGCTATGCGCAGGTGCGGGATCAAAAGTAAAAAAGGTTAAATGTTAGGCATACAACTTTTTATGGAAAGATGTCATTAGTACTGGAAATTTTTTACTTGAAAAAATTTATAGGAGAAATCTATTTCAATAGAAGCAAACTCCCTCAAACTTAAGTCCTCATAGTTAGTCAAAGAAATTACTGTATTTATGAATTTGGCAAATAAACAATAACGAATAACTCAATAACCCAATAACATATCCGCCGTTAACTTACCCCCCCCTCCTTAAACTGATTGTATTGTGTTTGATATTTAATTTTGATATATTTGTGCTGATTCAAAATCAAAAAAAACGTAAATCAATCTACTATGAAAAAAACTCTTTGCCTGCTTGTAATGGTGGTTTTCGGTTTTATTGTAATGGCTCAAACTCTGCAACTTAAACCCTACCACAAAATTGAAAAACCAATCCTGCAAAACAGGATTGCCGCTGAGCCCAACAACCCTGTCCCAGTGGTAAAATCTCCACAAATCAACACCAATCAAGTATTAAAGAATACCGATGTTGTTTCTATCATCGATATCGGCACTTCAGCAAATGCCTATGGCTATGGCTATGCCGGTGGTCAGCGGTGTCTTGTTGCGGTGAACAATGATTTAAATACTGTTACCAATTTCCATCGTATGGGTGGAGATCTTGATCCGGGTGGTTTTTCCGGTGACCTGGGTTATGATATCTCTACCGATGGTGGTTTGACTTTTTTAAACATGATTGAGTGTTATGTTCCACCTGACCCCAATCCCGGTCAATGGTTTGAACTTGGTGGTCGCTATCCGAACCACGGTATTTATAATCCAACCGGTAATACCGATCCCAATAGTGCCTATATTGCCTTTGTTGCTGCAGTACTCGATGGAAGCAACGAACCTGATGGCTGGGGTGGTTATGCCTATGGTATTCATCATATTGGTAGCCCGTCGCTTGTGGATACTACCAGAAATATTCTTTCCACAAACAATGGCATTTATTTATATATACCGGATGGCTTTGCAATGGTAAACCCCAATGGCGAATACTGGGTAACCGATTTTAACCAGGATTGGTCCGGTGGTTCTTTGGATTATCTCAACGAAATAATCGTTAGCCATGGAATCTGGGATGAGGCTGAGGAGGACTTTTATCTTGAGACCTTCCTGATGGATTGTGAAACTACTGAGGCATGTGGCAGGCCTGTGATGAGTAAGGTAGAATTTTCACCCGACGGGCAATACGGCTATATTGTGGTGCTTGCTGATAACGGCGAAGTCCCGGTGTCCAATAATCTTTCCTATTACCCGATTTTATGGAGAACAGCGGATGGGGGTGATAACTGGGAAGGCCCCATTGAAGTGCCCATTGCAGGTGAAGATGGAATTGCAGAAGTGCAGCAGTTTTTGCGTGATGATGAAATTGCAGAACTTTTTGAAGAACCCTTGCCGGAACGTGACGAGATACCCTTTTCAACTGCCTTTGATTTTGATCTGAGTGTGGATTTGAATGGAAATCCGTGTATAGCGGTAATTGTAGGTGTTACGGGTGCTGACCCATACTCTATCATCACCGGAATTTCACCATCCTCAAAATATATGTACACCGATGCATTTCTCTTACACTCCGTAGATAAAGGTGAGCCGGGAAGCTGGTTTGGCCACGAAATGGGCCGTCCGGTTTCATTCCGTGGTAACTTTGGCGACCTTACCGAAGACAACCGTATCCAGATTGCCCGTACACCTGCCGGTGACAAGATGTTTGTTTCATGGCTGGATACGGATACAACAGTTTCTTCTGAAAACAACGCTCCTGACATTTGGTGCCGTGGTTTTGACCTGAATACAAATTCATTAACTAGTAATCCCAGTGGAGGAGACGATATGCCCACCAATGTTACTTTCGGTTCAGAAGGTACTTTCTCGGCATATTTCTTTGCTATGGGCAACGAAGTTTTTGATAACGGAGCCGGTGAATACACCATACCATTTGTTTATGAAAATATGACACCGACCGATCCGGCACAGCCTGTACAGTTTAAATATATCCAGGATTTCATGTTTACC
>CAYNDN010000237.1:0-7518 GCA_964395075.1 uncultured Lentimicrobiaceae bacterium
CGCCTGGGGCTTTTCGTACATGCGAACCACCTATTTATGGGCAAACAACGACATCAATTCTGTGGCTTTTATGCACCGGATGAACACAGCTCCCGGAACAGGATTTCTGGCTTATGACATCTCAACTGATGGTGGGCAGACCTGGACGGTGAACAACCAGGTGTATGATCCATATTTACCCGGAGCTTATAACGCGAGATATCCACAGGGCATGTTGTACAACCCTGCCGGCAACACAAATCCTGAAGAGGCATATTATACCTATTTTGCGCCGACGCTTGATGCTTCAAACCCTTCGAATGGTGGAACCTGGGGCGGATATGCCTGGGGTACGCAAAAACTTACCGAAGGGGCTTTACCAACCCAAACCAATTTACCATCACAAGATGATTTCTACCAGTACCTTCCATCGGGCTATACACTTACTCAGCTTGGTGAAATCTGGGTGGTAGATGAAGAAAATGATGGCTCATCGGGCGAGTACGAATACACCGGAAACCTGATAGTTGGCCACGGTTTATGGAATGATGAGACAGAGGATTTTGATTATACTTTCGAACATAAGGAGCTGGAAATTGATCCTGAAAGCGGGATAAATGATGTGAAAGTTGCTTTTGCCCCTGATGGTATGACCGGTTGGATATGCGCTTTAACCTATACCGAAGATATTCCTGAAGGCACCTGGTATCATCCCTGTCTTTTTAAAACTACCGACGGCGGCCAAACCTGGTCGGAAGAGCCCATTGAAGTTGAACTTGGTGGTGACGATGGCCTGGAGGAGGTATTGAACTTTATCTCAGACGAAGACCTGGAAGAATTTTATGATCCGGAACCGGTTCCTGACCGCGATGAAATTCCTTATTTCATGGGCTATCACATGGATATGGCTGTTGATGCATGGGGCAACCCGCACATTATGGGCGTAGTAGCTATTTGTGATATGGTTGAAATGGAATGGTGGAACTATGAGGGTGTGTTTGCTTTGTTTCATATTTACAGTAAAGACCAGGGAGAAACCTGGGAATCATTCGTGATTGACTACCCCAAAACCATGGATGGTGAATTTACCGGCTCAACAGGAAGCACAATGAAAATGTATAACCGGGCACAGGTAGCTACAACCGAAGATGGGGCGATTGTATTCTTTTCCTTCCTCGATACCCGTTTCGAAGATATGACCGATAACCTTTTTCCCGATATTTATTTCCGTGAGTACATCCCGGAAATGGATATGCATGGCGAAGAAGTAATAAATGTTACCGAATATTCGGCTGCAATGTGGTCGGCCTATTGGGGTTGCATGTCGCACTATGTATTTGCTGATGTATCTGATAATGGCACATACAATTGTACAATTCCTTTTGTTTATGAGGTGCTCGATGGGGGCGATATAGCATCTCCGGTACAGTTTTATTACATCCCCGATTTTGAAAGGGACTACACCGTAACTTCAATTGGAGAGGGTCAGGGCGAACCTTTGGTATCATTGGCTCAAAATTACCCCAATCCATTTGTTGGTTCTACCAATTTCAATATTAACCTGTTGGAAAAATGTCCGGTAAATGTTGATGTATTTAACACTTCCGGCCAACTGATCCGATCATTTGATTTTGGCAATTTGTCCAATGGGCCTCACCGTCTAACACTGGATTTTGGTGAACTTAACGAGGGTGTTTACTTCTATAACCTGACAGCAGGGAAATCAAGTTACAACGGGAAAATGATTGCTCAGTAGCAAGTGTTCAGCTCATTTTTGAACAGGATAAAACGCATCAAATATTACAAATTACTTTAACTCGTTAAAGCTTGGCATTTTGGTAAATCTTCTCCTTAGCACATAACTGGTTTTGTGAAATTTGAAATGAGAGGAGTCCGGTTGGTTGTTTCAACTAACCGGGTCCTTTTTTTTCCTGACAGTTCATCAATTCTAAATAGGTATAACAATCAGTCCTCTTCTATTTATTGAAAAATTTATCCGGTATTTAAACACAACAACAATGAATAAACTTAAGATAGTAATACTGCTCCCAATGCTTTTAATTTGTTTGGCCCTTAATGCACAGGATGCTCCAAATTCCGCTTTACCAAGAATCAGGAAGGCAGCTCATTTTGATAAAACCCCTCCATTGCGCGATATGAAAATTGTTGTGGCAGGATCGAGGGACCGAAGCTGGAAAGATGGAATAATTGGCAACAAAACAAGAGATGAAACCACACAATGGGAAAATAGGATGGAGATTACCCATGATGCTGCTCTCCAATCAGAAAAAGGAACAAGGGGAACCTCGGGCCCTATTTATAGTTTCCCCGGAATTGGTAAAGCTTCCAGCACACCCCCGGATACGGACGGAGATATTGGCCCCGATCATTTCTTTCAAATGGTAAACCTGTCGTTTGCAATTTGGGATAAACAAGGAAACCTGCTTTATGGCCCAGTTGATAACAGTACATTGTGGGATGGTTTTATTGGCCCATGGACAGGCACCAATGATGGTGATCCTATAATAACTTATGATGACGAAGCTGACCGGTGGATAGCTACGCAGTTTGCAGTTGAAACCAATAATGGCACTTACTGGGAACTGGTTGCTGTATCAGAAAGTGGAGACCCCCTGGGAGCTTATTACAGGTATGCCTTTGAGTTTGATCTTTTTAACGATTACCCCAAATTTAGTGTTTGGCCTGATGGGTATTATTCCACCTATAACATGTTCGACAATGATTTTGCAGGAAGTATTTCGGCAGTCATGGAACGTGATGCCATGCTCGTAGGTGATCCGGATGCCCGCATGATTACTTTTGGCCCCTATCCTGAACAATATGGCGTAAAATCAGCCCACCTTAATGGTTCTACACCTCCTCCTGCTAATGCAAACTGGATGGTGAACCTGCAAAAATACGGACAGCAAAAAATTGAGGTTTTTAAATTTGAAACCAATTGGGACAACCCGGAAAACTCCACATACACATTACAAAACTCCCTTTCGGTAACTCCATTTACATTTTTCAACCCCTCGGTTAGGGAGCAACTGCCACAACCAAACTCACGGCAAAAGCTCGACCCACTATCTAAATATCTGATGAACCCATTACAATACCGGAATTTTGGTGCTTACGAATCCATGCTGGTAAACCATACAGTAAGAGTGGATACCGTGGCCGGAATACGCTGGTACGAACTTCGGAAGGATGAAGGCCAGGATGACTGGTATGTTTTTCAGGAAGGTACCTATTGCCCGGATGATGGCCGTAGCCGTTGGATGGCAAGCCTCGCCATGAACGTAAATGGTGATATTGCACTGGGGTATTCAATTACGGGCCACGACATGTATCCTTCTGTGGCCTATACCGGGCAAACTGCCGGCGCTCCGGCCGGAGTGATGGATGTAGAGGAAATCGTTGTGATAAATGGTACAAATTCGCAAAATTCAAGTGCGCGCTGGGGCGATTACTCGGCAATGAGTGTTGACCCAATTGATGACTCAACCTTTTGGTACACCGGCGAATACATGCCTGGCCCACAGTGGGGCACACGCATTGTTTCGTTTGACTTTGGCCCACTACAAGAACCCACAGCTTTTGCGGGTCCGGATTCTGAGGTGTGTTTTCTTGAAGTATATTATGGGCAGGGATACGCAACCGGGCAACAAGAGGTTTTATGGACCACTCCCGGCAATGGAAATTTGTTGAATGCCAACACTTTGACACCAGCCTACTTTAGAGGTAGTGAAGATGTGGAAAATGGCTATTTTGAATTGGTGCTCACTGTATATGGATTTGAAAGCGGAATGGAAGTTTCGGATACCGTACACGTTGACATCATTAGCCAAACAGCAGTAAACATCGGAAATGATACCATAATTTGTCAGAACCATACAATTCAGCTTTTCCCGGAATTAAGTAATGCCGATTCGCTTCATTGGTCAACAACCGGTGATGGATATTTTAGTGATGTTTCCATTGCTGAACCATTTTATACGCCTGGTGAACAGGATATCCTCTTTGGTGAAGTTACGCTTGGTTTATACGCTGAGGCATTTGCCCCATGTGAAGGCAATGATGAAGATGAGATGGTCATAACGATTGATCCCTGCACAGGAATTGCTGAAGAAGGTATCCCATTTAAGTTTGAAATTTCACCAAATCCAACCAGTGATATTGTCAATATCAGTATTTCCGGCCTGCGGAATAAACCTTTCACCCTTATGCTGCTCGACGATCAGGGACAACTCAGGTTTAAAAGCGGATATTCTTCACTTGATGGTGATTTCACCAACAACATCAATCTGAGTTATCTGCCCAAAGGGGTGTATTATTTGCAGGTTGTAATGAATGATAAAAATGTAACAAAGAAGATTATTTTAAGATAATTTGGTTATATATAATGACTTTTCGTTTAGAGGCTCACAAATGCGTGCAAACATCTTGTGATGTCGATTTTTAAGCATCATGGTTCCGGGTCAGTTGAAAGGCTGATCCGGTTTTTCTTTTTATCCCACTGGTAGTAGGTTTGGAGACTATATATTTATGGTCAAATTAACCTGGATAATTCCTGTAAACAAATATTTTTCCATAGACCTGCCCTTCGGGCCCTATGAAGGCAAAACAAACCTTTTCCAAATATTTAGAATTTATAATAAAACAGGTTTGGATAAATGCCAAAAAACCCCAAACTGAAATCCATCAGGTTAGGGTTTAAAGTATTGATTATAACTAACAAACTAAAACTATATTAAATGAAGTAAAACGTTCATAGTTGGGCTTGGCAAGTATTTCCTCTACAGGTTTGTCTTATCAATGGATGACAATTTTTTGTGTTGAAAAAATCCCTTTTCCTTCCAATCGAAGATAATACAAACCATTTTGTACATCAGATATGTCTATGCAAAAGCCTGATTTTACTTCTGACTGATTAATCAAAAAATGTTTGACCCGCTGGCCTTGCTGATTAATTATTGAGGCTTGAATATTACCCTTCGAATTATTTATCTGTAGGCTGAATTTTCCGCTTGTAGGGTTCGGAAAAATGTTAACCCTTTGTGTATTATATTCTAAATAAGTGTTTTCCAGGATATCCAGATTAACATCGTCAATATACAGGTTATTCCCGATAATGGTAACCGACTCAAACATTATCATCGTATTTGGATGATTGCCAAAGTCCGGTAGATCAATTATTTTGCAATCTGCTCCAAATCCCTGGCCACACCAGTCATCTCCTATGGCAGGGACAAAGTTTGAGTTTTGATTTGGATGGGTAATAAAACTATTGTTCCCATCTTCGTATAATTCCAAAACCCTCGACCAGGTGTTTCCGCAATCGTGCGATATTTTCACAATCAGCGAATCAGAATAATTTGGATTTGTAGTAGTATATGCATGCTTAAAATTCAGTAACCAGCTACTGCCCATATCAGGAATGTTTAGCAGTGGGCTAATTAATTGGTCGCGCCTGTTGAAAAAGTTGTAGTTGAAAAGGTTAATACCAGCCGAACATGAACCATTGGGCAGGCCTTGTGTTTCAAAAATATCCCAGGTAATGTTATCGTCAGGATTTACAATTGTCCAACCGCTTTCAGCAAGGTTTTCCATATCAAAATCCTCCATCCAAAAACCATCTGCCAGTATTCCACCGGCTTTTATATATTCATCCTTCAAGATTTCATCTGCACCATTACTATTTTCAATAGTGAGTTTAATGCTGTAATAGCCAGGGTTGTTGAAAATGATTTCGGGGTTTTGAGAATTTGATGATGTGCCATTTGTAAATTCAACCCCATTATCAGGAATGGTTTCCCATTGCCATGAAACAGGGCAAATTTCACTCAGGTCGAAGAATTCAACAACAGTGCCTGTACAAACAACGGTGTCGGAGGATGCAAAGTTTGCAAGGGGCATTGCTGTGGTACTAACAGTTATATAGTCGTTAAGCGTAATTGTGTTTTGGCCATATTGGTTGCTTACGGTGAGGCTAACATCATAGCTTCCTTCTGTTTCGTAAAGAATGTTTTCAGGAAATTGCTCTGTTGAGGTTTCAGGTATTCCTCCATCAAAATTCCACTCCCAGGTATCTACATCGCAAACCGATAAATCAGTAAAAGACACAGAACAGTTTTCGGTAATCAGCATATCAGAAGCTTCAAAGTTTGCTACTGGTTCTTTTTCAAAATTCACATAAAAAGAAATGGTTTCGCCAATTAAACCTACGTTTGAAATGTCAATTCCACCTAAACTCCCACTCGACAAAAAGCACTGGGGGTTTGTGTCGTCATTAAAAGCTGTGCGGTCATAATCTTCAGCAAATGTTGCACTTGAAATAACACCATTATTGGTGAGGGTTCCATAGGGCCGGTAAACATAAAGTTCATCAGGAGGCCCCTGGCCATTTCCATTACCATCTTCCAGCGTATTTACCCGGTAAACCAGTAAGCCCGAATTAGGGATCACACTTTCAAAAGGGCCTTCTTTTATGCGATATTCCAACACAAAAAACTCAGTGCCGGAGTTTGATGAGGCAATTTTGTAACAATTGTTCTCGGGTAAAGTTAACGGGTTTAAAGTATAATTTCCACATTCTGTAATTTCCGGAATTTCATCAATCCAGGTTCCGTACCTGTATTTCATATATGCACCCATCGACCTGGGTGGGTCTGTTGTTACACCCATGATATCCCATTCATCTACTGGTTCAACAGGGCTGTTTTCATAGTGGTATAAGTCTGGGGCTCCCAGTGTATGAAACATTTCATGGCAAAGGACACCAACACCGGTGATACCCAGCCTTTCTTCAATTTGAAAATTATAGTCGTAAACCCTTTTACCGTTAATGTAGGCATATTCAGAATATAGCGCCCATCGGTGCGGCCAGAGTAATGTTGCCCAGGCAGTTGTATTTCCACGGATAATAAATGCTACATTGTCAACATATCCATCATTATTAAAATCGATGTTAAGATTTTCGGGAACCTGACCTTCAATACTCAGGACTGCCCTTTTGAGCAAATTGTGTTCACGTTCTTTTTTTTGGTCATTGTTTTGATACCCATCCGGATTTGTAGCAGGGTCGTAGGGCATAAAGTAGTTGCGCGGATAATTATCCTGGTATGATAAAACGGTGTTTGCAGTGGTGTGGGGGTAAAAGGTTGACAGGATGGACAGTTGCTGGTAGGAAACGCTTTGATAATAGTTGTGGAGCGAGTTATAGTTGGGTGATTGGTTATTAAACATATTCCAAAACTCTGCAGTGTCGTTGGTAAATTCAGTTTGGTCACTAAAGCGAATATAAACAACCAGATTGTTTAGCGTTCCCTGATTTCGTGTTGTACCCGGTTTATCAAAACCCTGAATTGCCAGTTTTTTGGGCATATAATCCCTTTCGAAATCGTGCCGGATTTTACGCATGGCTTCCGTTGAAATGTTTATCCAGGGTTTCAACCCGGATTTGGCAGGGTTGGTTTTGCCTACGATTAAACTTGTGGGGACTAATTGGTTGCCCCGAAGGTCGGCATAGGTATAATA